>NZ_KV805065.1:0-304 GCF_001811515.1 Corynebacterium sp. HMSC076G08
GGTACACCCACGATGTTCACCGCGGAATCTACCTGCAGTTGAAGAAAATGAGTCAACACGGACACTTCTTTGCCTGCCTCACCCAAGCTATAGAAGGCCAACGCTTAGAGCGCACAACCAATAGCCTGGAAGGCGGAGTGAACTCCCAAATAAAAAACTGATGCACGCCCACCGAGGACTACGCGACGAGAAACAGCACATCGCCTGCGACTGGTGGCTGTACCTACACACGCAGCTGCCTGACGACCCCGTAGAAATCGCCAGGCAGCTAAACTGGGGCCAGGACGCACTCGCCAAAGCACAA
>NZ_KV805065.1:404-17057 GCF_001811515.1 Corynebacterium sp. HMSC076G08
ACGCCGGAAAACAACACGTTTTGTCGTTTAGGCCCGAAAGACTTGAAACAGCCAAAGCTGGATTTGCCCCCAGAAACACAAAAGCCAGGTCCGAAGACCTGGCTACCTCTGTTAAATCACTAATTCGTATGTGTAAGAACACAATGGTACCCCGTACGGGATTTGAACCCGTGTTACCGGCGTGAGAGGCCGGCGTCCTAGGCCGCTAGACGAACGGGGCTTAGAACTGTGACAACTTAATTTGACGCGAGTTACTGCGTTAAATCGCTATCACTGCTGGCCTACCAGGACTCGAACCTAGAATGACGGTACCAGAAACCGTTGTGTTGCCAATTACACCATAGGCCATTATCGCTTCGAACTAGCTCAGGGCTTTAACCCCTCGCTGCTCGCTGCAACGGTTTATAACTATATCCAGCACTACCGATACACACAAATCGCCAGGCCAGAAAGCATTTTCGGGGCGTTAGGAGTGACACCTAACGCCCCGAAATTACAGCTCTGTGAGACTGCCCAGGAGGACTACTCAGCGCTCCACGGCGTGAGCGCCTGAGCAGCCTTAAGGCGAGCCAGCGTGGACTCCTTGCCCAGCAGCTCCATGGACTCAAACAGCGGCGGGGAGACCTGCTGGCCCGAGATAGCTACACGCAGGGCACCGTAGGCCTTGCGGGGCTTGAGGCCGAGGTCGTCGATAAGCGCGGCGGAGAGAACCTTCTCAATCTCCTCCGTCTTCCACTCTCCGAGCTCCTCCAGCTTGGCAATGGAAACCTCCAGCGGCTGCACCGCATCCTCCTTGAGGTTCTTCCGGGCCGCCTTCTCATCCAGCTCCAGTTCGGCGTCCGGCGTGGTGAGGAAGGACATGAGGCCATAGGCGTCGGACAGCGTCTTGATGCGGGTTTGCACCAGATCTGCGGCGAAAGCGAACTTCTCCTCCGGATAGTCCGCCGGGAAGTCGGTGTACTCGGTGAGATAGTCGCGCAGGCGCTGCGCAAAGTCTGCCGGCTCCAGCAAGCGAATGTGATCCGCATTGATGGCCTCGAGCTTCTTCTGATCGAAGCGAGCCGGGTTACCCAACACGTCGTGGACGTCGAAGCTGGCGATGAGCTCGTCGACGGAGAAGATGTCCTGGTCCGCAGACAGGGACCAGCCCAAGAGCGACAGGTAGTTGAGCATGCCCTCCGGGATGATGCCGTTGTCGCGGTGATTGAACAGGTTGGACTGCGGGTCACGCTTGGACAGCTTCTTGTTCCCCTCACCCATCACGAAGGGCAGGTGGCCAAACTCAGGCGTCTTCTTGGCAATGCCGAGCTCCACGAGCGCCTCGTAGAGGGCGAGCTGGCGCGGCGTGGAAGACAGGAGGTCCTCTCCGCGCAAAACGTGGGTAACTCCCATAAGCGCATCGTCGACCGGGTTAACCAGGGTGTAGAGCGGCGCACCGTTCGAGCGCGCCACGACGTAGTCCGGCTGGGTCTCCGACTTGAAGGTCATCTCACCGCGCACCAGGTCGGTCCAGGACCAATCCTTGTCCGGCATGCGCAGGCGCCAGACCGGCTTGCGGCCCTCCGCCTCGAAAGCGTCGATCTGCTCCTGGGTGAGGTCGCGGTCGAAGTTGTCGTAGCCCAGCTGCGGGTCGCGGCCGGCTGCCTTGTGGCGCTCCTGCACCTCTTCGTTGGTGGAGTAGGCCGGATAGACGTAGCCGCCATCCTTCAGCTTCTGCAGGACGTCGGCGTAGATGTCCATGCGCTGCGACTGGCGGTAAGGCTCGTCCGGGCCGCCGACGTTGACTCCTTCATCCCAGCCGAGGCCAAGCCAGTTCAGGGAGTCGATGATGGCCTGGTAGGACTCCTCGGAGTCACGGGCAGCATCGGTGTCCTCGATGCGGAAGATCAGCGTACCGCCAGTGTGGCGGGCATAAGCCCAGTTGAACAGAGCCGTGCGGACCATGCCCACGTGGGGCGTGCCGGTGGGTGAAGGGCAAAAACGGACGCGGACGTCGGATGTTTTTTCAGTCATGCCCACCATCGTAGTTCAGCGCCGCATCGCCGCACCGCCCGCCCCACTTGGGGGTAGTTGAACTCCGTTTCCACTAAGGCTGAGCAGCACCTTTTCCTCATACTTAACGGTACTGGTTTCCATTACCTATAGTGAATTCTCGTTCAAGAACTGAAGAAAGGTCTCCCATCGTGGTTCGTACCCGCTACGCGGCTCTGCTTACGTGCGCCGCACTCCTCGCCTCTCCCGCCACCGCCGTTGCCGGCCCCGACGACGGCAAGCACGTGGCCACCCAAACGCACATCGACTCCCCCAAGGCATTTTGGGAGGGTAATTCTCTCACCCTCAAGAGCCATTCCGCAGAAAGCAACCACGACCTTGCCGACACGGTCACCTGGGTGGGCAAAGGCTGGGACCAGAACGGAAGCAACCAATACCAGTTCACAGTCCCCGAGGACCCGGCACTTTCCTTCCTCGGAAAGGCTGGCACGACCTACTACATGGCACCTGCCCGCGTACAGGGCAGCCTGGACCCGGTATGGATGGGCTTCGGTGCGGACACCGAGCTGCCTGTCGATGACTTCCGCGACAACATCGCTTCTCTCGACCTCTTAAGCGTCGATGGCCCCGGCGAGGTAGAGATGTTTGGCTACTACCCCGGCCCCGGCGGCCTGCAGCGCTTCTTCGGAACCACCGAAGGTGCCCCGCATTCTGCCTGGCTGACGAGCGGCACGCACACCCACAACTACACCGTCTTCACCAAGCCTGGGCGCTACCAGCTGACCTACCGCACCACCGCGCGCGACAAGGACGGCAAGCTCATCGCTTCCGCACCGACCACCACCTCCATCCAGGTGGGCGGTCAGCGTCCGGCCGCCGATCCAACACCGTCACTCAAGGAGCGGTTCGACAAGGCCACCGCGGGAGATGCCAGCGCACAGGACTACCGGTTGACCATCGCTCCGAAAAAGTCCGGAGACAAGGATGGGGATGAGCGCCTCTCCTCCATCGACTTCACCGGCGGCAGCAACGGCACGCTCACGCTGCTGATCGACGGCTACTTCCTCACCGATCTGCCCGTGAAAGACGGTCAAGCACACTTCGATGAGTTCCTAGGCCCAGAGTCCTCCACGATCCAGGCTGTCTACACCCCGGAGGACGGCAGCCCGCGCTGGATCTCCGAGGAGCTCGCCTACTCAGAGAACGCCGAGCTTTCCACCACCTCGAAGAAGTCTGCGGAGTCCTGGGCAGAGACCACCAACCCCCGCCAGCTCTCCTCCGATCAAGAGGTTTCGGTATCTAACCCGGAGCTGTCCGCGCGGGCCATTCCGGAGGGCGAGGACGCAACACGCATCATCGTTGAGGCCGCCGATAAGAAGCTCGAAGGCTACGTCCATGGTGGCTTCTTCAGCAAGGGCAGCGAGCTTCCCGACGTGGAATTCGACGGGGTCATCAGCAACGGCCGCGCGGAGTTTGTGGTCGGCGCAGACGCAAGCTTCAACGGCAATACCGTGCGCCTGGATATCCTCCCGCACCCGAGCATCAAGCAAGATTCCGGAAGCATCACGCTCACCGAGAACTTCTCCTTTGGGCAGAAATACGAGGGCCGCGGCGCACTCGGCACAACCTCCAAGGCCCCTTCCACCAGCCCGGACAACAACACCAAGCCAGAGGCAGGAAAGTACACCGGTACGTGCGTTGACAAGGCGGTGCTCGACCATGGCCACGTCGATATCGCTGTCACTCGTGACGGCGATAAGTTCCGCACCCGCCTCAAGGATGAGACGGCCATCGTAGACAAGAAGACTGTCGAGCGCCCGCTTGATGACGTTGTCCTCGCCATCCACAACAATGCCCTGCGCCCCCGCCCGGAGGCGCTCAAGGGCAAAGACTTCGACTACCTGGGCGAGGATAAGTTCTTCCTGCTCCCCCAAACCCAAGAGCAGAGCATCATCTGGCCGGGTTATAACACCCAGGCGCTTGACTACCAGGACTACAAAGACGGCACGGTCACCCTCAACATCAAGCCCGTTGAGATGCCCGACGGCGCACAGGTGGGCCTATTCACCACCGAAGGGTTGGGCAAGGGCTTTACTCCCTTGATCAACTCCGCCGAAGGTGACTACTCCATTGAGACCACCTTCGCCTCCCACACCCACACCAACTGGGCGTTTACGAAGCCGGGCATGTACAAGCTCGAGGTCAGCTACTCGGCTACCACTACAGACGGCAAGGAGATTGCCTCTGAACCGCAGACGCTCACCGTGGCCGCCGGCGACGCCGCGATCAAGGACTGCGTGAGCGCGAAGGACGGAAACGAGGGCGGAAACAAGGGCGGAAACAAGGGCGAGGGCAACGACAAGCCCGGCAGCACCAAGCCGAACGACAACAAATCCAGCGGCGAGAAGGACATGAAGTCCTCTATGCCCAAACTCGAGGGTTTGTGGGGCCTCGTGCTTCCCGTTGTCTTGGCCATCGTGTTCCAAGGTTTCCTCAACTTCTACAACAACCACCGCGGCCAGATTGAGTCTCGCCTCAACGGCCTGCTTCATCGCTAGAAAGGACACCGCGTGCACCGCACCACAGAACTGCACAGAGTCACTGCTGCCCTCTGCGCCATCGCCGTGGCGCTGGCAGTCGTCTTCACGGGCCACCCGGCCCCGGCCCGCGCCGATGGCGAGGTTTTCGACACCGGGCACGTTGATGCCTTCTATGTCTCCGCACCCGGCGGAGAGCTCACTTTGTCAATGAAGGAAGACATCACAGGTAGCGGTGTCGTACGCCCAGGCAACGATGTCACCCTCAAAGTGGCCGAGGAAGCCTGGAGCGAGGCCACCGAGGGCATCGATGGGATTGGCGCACCGACGTATTACCTCCCCCAGACCCAGGACAGTTCGCTGCTCTGGCCGGGATGGGATACCCAGTCTGCACAATCGGCTGGCTACACCGACATCAACTTCGAGTTCGTCGAGGTCACCGGCCCCGGTGATATCTTCGTGTTCGAAACGGCAGGCTTCGGCGATATCCAGCCTGTCACCGACGCCGGCGCGCTGGACCTGGTGTCCGGGGACGTCATCAACCAGGCCTACCCGGCACACCGACACGTCAACTGGGCTTTTAGCGAACCCGGTATCTACACCATGACGGTGCAGGCAGAATCCAATGGGGACACGAGTAACCAGGTCACCTATACCTGGGACGTCGGTGATGCAGAAGCCACGCCCCGGGAAGAAGAAACGGATACGGACCACGGTGCTGAGAGCTCTGCTGAGCTCGACGACGTCACCCTGGGAGAGGCCTCTTCCGACGAACCTGCTTCTTCTAACTCGGGCTCACGCTCTGGGGGCGGAAGCTCCGGAGGCGCTACCCGCGGTGCGGCGTCGGCTGCGGGAACCAAGGCCGCAGAACAACAGGCACAGGACAAGAATCGAAAAGACCGCTCAGAGCGCAAGGAAAGGAAGGAGCGCAAGCCTGCCCGCGTAGCCGACAAAACCACGCCAGCCGCGGAGAACGTGGACACGGTCGCTGCCGCCGGCTATTACGACAGCGGGCAAAACCTACTGCCGTGGGGCATCGGAATCTTGGGCCTTGGCATGCTCGTGCTTGGCTTGGCGCTAGCACGTCTCGCACTCATTAAGGGCCGCGACTAATGCCGCACGGAGTACGCACCCGGACGCACCCCATCGCGCTACTCTCGGCGGTGCTTATTGGCGCGTCCACGCTCAGTGGTTGCGCGAGCACCGCCAATGGGGACGATGCGAAGCTCAAGGTGGTGGCGACGACGCCGATTCTGGGGGACGTCGCCAAGCACGTGGCCGGGGACGACGCCGCGGTGACCACGTTGATTCCCGCGGGCAAGGACCCACACACCTTTGAGCCGAGCTTGCGCTCGGTGCGGGATGTCGCCAACGCGGATGTGCTGCTGGCCAATGGGTTTCTCCTCGAGCCGCAGAACCTGCTGAAGACGCTGCGGGAATCATCGGATGTTCCGGTCACCGAGGTAGCGGACCAAGCGTCCACGCGCGGGGCTCGTCTCGTGCCGTTGGTGGAAAACGTTGCTCTCGATGCCGTGTGGCTGGGGCTGCGCGTGCGCAATGCCTCGCCGGGTACAACGAGCGTAACTATGAGCCTGCTCGATGCCGAGGGGCCAGGCGATGTTGCGGCTTACGTCGTATCCACGTTTGGTACGCCCGAAGCACTCTTTAACACGGCTGATGGTCTGGACGAACGCGACGATTCCACGACGCTGCCGGCCAACGCCCACACGCACGTCTCGTGGGCCTTCACCAAGCCGGGCATATACCGTCTCACTTTTGGCGCAACGGATAGCTCCCCGCAGGAATTCACGGTGGCCGTGGGCGTACAGCCACCTGATGGAATGACCTCCCTGGATTCGGGACACGTAGATATCACCGCGGACTTGTCCACGGGCGAGCTCGATTTGGAGGATCAAGGCGAAGGTTTCGACCCGCGCACCACGGCGTTGAGCATTCCCAACTCCACCCTGCAGCAGATTCCGCCGGATCCTGCGTACCGCTTCCTAGGGCGCCCAGGTGACGAGACCTACCTGCTGCCGCAGGCGGTCCTGGGCAAGCACATCCACGGTGAGGTTGACCCGCACCTGTGGCACAACGCGGCCAACGGCATCAGCTATGCCGAGGTCATCGCCGAGCAGCTGGCCGTGGCGGATCCGTCCCACGGCGCGGACTATCGGGAGCGCGCTCAGGACTACATCGAGCAGTTGCACGACGCGGACGCGGAGGTGCGGCGGCTCATCGAAGACATCCCGGAGCGCAACCGGCACTTGGTCACACCTCATCACGGCTATGCCTACCTGGAACAAGGTTATGGCCTTGATATTGCGGGATTCGTCACTCCCAACCCGGCCATCGAGCCTTCACCGCGGGACGTCATCGCCCTGCGCCGCACGTTGGAGAATCTCCGCCTGCCCGCGGTCTTCGTCGAACCTACTCAACAGGCCAGCGCCGATGTCATCCGTGAGGCTGCCGAATCCCTTGGGATCGCGGTCTGCCCCATCTACGGCGACACTCTCGATGACACCGTCCCCACGTATCTCGACCTGTTGCGATTCAACGCACACTCACTCAACCGCTGCTTAGGCAGCACCACGAAGGAAACTCATGTCTAATCGCACCATCCACACACTAGGCACGTCCCTGGCGGCAACACTGACCGCTGCGGCGCTGGCTTTCGCACCGGTGACCGCGTGGGCCGGTGATCTGGCCCAGGTCGTGAGCGCCGATGAAGAGGTCGCCACACCTGGAACAGAGGCCACCATCGACCACGGTCACGTGGACCTCGGGCTGTTGCTTGTCGACGGGCAGGCCCAGTTCCTCGCCCGCGACGATTCAGCGGCCACGCCGGTGTGGCGTGATCCTGCTGACGTAGTCTTCGACGTCGGCGACAATGCCCAACTCACCCTTCCGGAGGACAAAGCCTTTTCCTTTGTCGGCGCCGAGCCCGGATCGCAGGTGTGGGTCGTTCCCCAAACAGAGCAAGCCGACGTGCCGTGGCTGGGCTGGAATACCCAGGCGCCCTCGCTAACGGACAACGTTGACCGCGGCCTCTCCATGGAGTTCTTGGGCCACCAAGGGCCGGGCGAGTTCTCGCTGTTCCTGCAAAACGGTGGCTTCGAAGAACCGCAGCTGCTGTGGTCCACCGCGACCGGGGCCACGGACGGTTTCTGGGTGGACCTGGGCACGCACACGCACGCTAACTGGGTATTTAGCGAACCCGGCATCCACCAGGTTCGGGTGCGCATGAGCGGGCAAGGCGCGGGCGAGAGCGCCGGGAGCGATGTCGCTGCCGAGGCCACGTTGACCTTTGCTGTCGGTGCAGGCACCGACGTCGCGCAGGCGCACGCCGCGCAGTGGGATCCGAGCGCCGTGTCCTCGGATGCCTCGGCGGGCGCCGCGGTGCCGGTGTGGGTCTGGGCACTCGCCGGTGCGGGCCTACTCGTCCTCGTCGGGGCTGTGTTTGCGGTGCTACGCGCGAAAGGCGGGCGCCGTGGCTAATCCCTTCATCTCAATCAACGACCTGGCAGTATCGCTTTCTGGCCGCCAGGTCATCGACGGCGCATGCTTCGACGTCAACCCCGGCGAGTTTATTGGGCTTCTCGGGCCGAACGGAGCCGGTAAGACCACGCTGATGCGCGCCGTCCTGGGGCTGGTCCCCTTCACCGGCACCATCGACGTCACCACCTCGTTGGGATACGTCCCGCAGCGTCACGACGTGGAGTGGGACTTCCCCATCAGCGTGGCCAAGGCGGTGCTCAGCGGGCGCACGGGAATGGTGGGCTGGTTCCGGCGGCCGGGCCGGGCTGACAAGGAGGCTGCCCGCCGCGCCATCGAGTTGACCAATTTGGAAGAGTTCGCCCAGCGACCCATCGCGCAGCTGTCCGGCGGCCAACGCCAGCGCGTCCTCATCGCCCGCGCTCTGGCCTGCGAGCCCGAGGTGCTGCTTCTCGACGAACCCTTCACCGGACTCGACGCTCCCAACACCGAGGAGCTACTGACTCTTTTCCAGAAACTTACCGACCAGGGAAGCAGCGTGGTCATGTCCACGCACAATCTCTCCGAGGCCGCGCACTCGTGTTCGCGCCTGGTGCTCTTTAACCGGGGGATCGTCGCGGACGGGCCCGCTGAGGATCTGCGCCTGACCCCGCAGCCGTGGAGCGAAACCTTCGGGGTATCGGCCTCCTCACCGCTGCTCTCTGCGATTGGGGTGGCGGCATGATCGACATTTCGCTTGTTGAGTTCTTCCAGGACCTGGCCAACCCGCACCTGGACTTTTTGGCCCGCGCGGTCGGCATCTCCATCCTCGCTGCAATCGTGTGCGGGGTGGTGGGGTGCTACGTCGTGCTGCGCGGCATGGCCTTTATCGGCGATGCTGTCTCCCACGCGGTGTTCCCTGGGCTGGCTATCGCTTTCGTGCTCCAGGGCTCCGTGCTGCTCGGCGGCGCCGTGGCGGGCTGCACCGTCGCCGTGCTCATCGCGTGCTTCTCCCAGCGCCGCACGGTCCGCGAGGACTCGGTCATCGGTATCTTCTTCGCCGCATCCTTTGCGCTTGGCATGGTCATTATCTCCCGGGTGGAGGGCTATACGGCCTCGCTCACGAGCTTCCTCTTCGGATCGCTGACGGGTGTCTCCCGTGCGGATCTCTACACGGCGTTCACCGTCACGGTGCTCATCGTTGGGGCGGTGATCCTGCTCGGTCCCCAGCTCACCGCTACATGCCTGGACAAAGAGACTGCCCGCGCGATGGGGCTGCCCGTCTTTGCTCTGGACATCGTGCTCTACCTCTGCGTGACCGGCGCGGTGGTCATCTCTGTGGGCACCATCGGCAACGTCCTCGTGCTCGCCCTGCTCATTACCCCGGCGGCCACGGCGCGGCTGCTCTGTGACTCGCTGGGGTCGATGATGGTCGCCTCCGCGGCCATCGGTTCGCTCGGCAGCTTCTTCGGCATCTATCTGGCGTGGGCCATCGATCTTCCCGCTGGGGCGACCATCGTGCTGCTGCTTACTGCTTGCTTCCTCGCGGCGTGGGCGCTGTCCCCTCTTCTGCATTCTCGTCGTGCCACGGCGTCCTCCCCGCACCCATCTGATTCAAAGGAGTCCCTGTCCGCATGAACATCCGTCCCCTAACCTTGACCGCTGCCGCCGCTATCGCCCTGAGCTCGCCGACGATGATTGCTTCTGCAGCGCCCGCTGTTGCCGCGGAGCGCGCAGGCGAGTCCTCCTGCGATGCCAGCTCCCTGCATTCCTTTAGCCGCGGGCACCAAGACCTCGCGCTGGTGGGAGACTCTGGCAACATCTCCTTCATCGCCCGCGACGATGAGTCCGGCAAGGACTACGACTCCGGCGAATTCTACGTGGAGGTCGGCAGCAATGCCGCCTTCGATGAGTCAGCCGGAAGCGATATCCCGTCGAGTGGTTGGCAGATCCCCCAAACCCAAGACCCGGCAATCCCCTGGCTTGGTTTCAACACCAGCTACCTCGAGCCGGCAACGGCCGAGGGCGCTACCCTGTCGCTAACGTTGCACAGCGCACCGGAAGGCGGACGTATGGTGGGATTCCAAAACTCCCTGGGTGCAGCGCCCACCGTCCTCTTTGATTCGGAAGACCCAGACATCACCTGGAACTACCCCGATCACTTCCACAGCCACACCGGGATCATTTTCACCGAGCCAGGCGCCTATGCCGCAACCTTCACGTTTACGCTCAACGACGGCTCGGAGCATTCCATCGACGTTCCATTCCTCGTAGGTGAAGCGGAGCCCGACGAGGTGTGTCAACTGGATTGGGGTGCCAGTGCCGGCGCTGGGCAGGGCTCTGGTTCTGGCAGCGCGAAGAACCGCCCGCAGCAGTTGGCCAAGGAGATCAACGACACCTCTAAGTCCATCGCTCAGTTAGACAAGACGATGGATAAAACCTTCAAGGAGGCCGAGGCCGTCCTCAACGGCGCGCAGCCCTCCACGTCCAGAGACGCCAAAGACTCGAAGCAGTCTGAGCGCTCCGCGCGAAGCACCGAAAAAAAGCCGGCCGCAGATGCTTCTGAAAGAAGCCAACGTCCTGAGACGCAGGGCCAGCGCGCCCCACAGAACGGATCATCCCACACTGTGGAACAACAGAGAGATTCCACACATCGGAACACCTCGAACGGGCGCTCTGCTACTCGCGCGAAAGAGTCCGGGAATACCGCGGCGCCCAAGAAGGAACGAAGCACCAAGCATACCGCCGCGGCGCAGCGCCCCGCCCCAAGCACGGAGGAACAGCAAGCTGGAAGCGCAAACATCCAGGCTATGAGCTATGGCGCACCGATGGCCGGCTTCTGGGCGGGCTTCCTTGCGGGCATGGGTTCCCTTGCGCTTCTCCTCGGTATCGGGCTGTTCATCGCTGTGCAGTTCTTCCGCCCGCGCAACCGCGACTAGTCCCCTAGGGGCGGTCACCCCGCATAAGGAGTGGATCTGGTTTCGGTAAGAAGGAAAGAAGGAACTAGAGTTATTCCTTATGTGTGAAAACAGACCCTCCACCGCCCCCGACTTCCTCCTGTCCCGCGCGACGGGGTCTGTGCGTACCCAAGGTTCGGCCGCGACCTTCAGCGATGTCGATGCCGCCGTAACCGAGCTGCGCGCCGGCGCGGTCCCGATGATCGTCGGCGCGCTTCCCTTCCACAAGGGAGATCCGGCCGCCTTGACAGTCCCGCGCAGCATTATCCGCGAGGACGGCCCGCTCGAGCCACATGCCTATTACCGCAGCGGCACGCTCAACGCGCGGGTTACCGGTTTCGATCCGGAACCGGAGGAACACCTTCGCCGCATTGAAGCAGCCATCGCCACGATCGAGGCGTCGAAGTTGGACAAGGTAGTCCTCGCCCGCGCCGTTGACATTGAGTTCCACGCCCCTGTCGATCCGCTCCTCGTCGCCGCACGGCTGATCGACCTATCCTCCCATCGCGATGGTTTCATCGCCGACCTCACCCCGGCGGGGCGACCCGGAGCGATGCTCGTGGGCTCTTCCCCGGAGGTGCTCATCAAGAAGCAGGGTTCAACAGTCACGGCCTTCCCCTTGGCCGGATCCGCGCCCCGGCAGTCGGATAAAGCACGCGACATCATGGCAGGTCAGGACCTGCACAATTCCGAGAAGGATTTGCGCGAGCATGCCTTCGTGGTCGACCACATCCGCCGCATCCTGCAGCCGCTGTGCGCGACTCTCGACGCCCCCGCCTCGCCCCAGCTGACCTCCACCAATGAAATGTGGCATCTGGGCACCCCGATTGCGGGAACCCTCAAGGACTCCAGCATTACGGCACTGGAGCTGGCCGAGTTGGTTTACCCCACCCCAGCTATTTGCGGCACCCCCACCGAAGCTGCACAGGCGCTCATCGAGACTGCTGAGACCGACCGCGGCTTCTACGCCGGTGCAGTTGGCTGGTGCGATGATTCCGGCGACGGCGAATACATGGTGGCCATCCGCTGCGCGGAGGTCGCGGGCGATGGCCTGTCCGCCCGCGCTTGGGCGGGCGGTGGAATCGTCGTGGATTCCGACCCAGCGGCCGAGCTTCAGGAAACCACAGCGAAGCTGCGCACCATTCTCCGCGCGCTCAACCTCTAGAGCAGCGCCTAAGCGCGCTCGATCGGGTTCTTCAAGCTACCTACGCCGGGGATCTCAATTTCGATGGTATCGCCCGGCACCATCGGCGCCGTGCCAGCCGGGGATCCGGTGGTGATGACATCGCCCGGCAGCAGGGTGTAGGACTGCGAGATCTCAGCGATAATATCGCCCATCTTCACGATCATCTGGTCGGTGTTGGAGTCCTGCTTCTGCTCGCGCTTGCCATCGTGCGTGAGGTAGGCGTTGATCTTCTGGTCATCGAGATTGATGCAGTCCAGGTCCGTCTCAATCCACGGGCCCAGCGGGCAGAAGGTGTCGATGCCCTTCGCGCGCGCCCACTGGCCATCCTGGAACTGCAGGTCACGCGAAGAAACATCGTTACAAATGGTGTAGCCGACGACGTGGTCGCGCCACTTCTCTGGGTCGATATTCTTCGAGACCTTGGAGATCACGACGGCGAGCTCACCCTCGAACTCCACGTTGGTGGCGAACTCCGGAATCTTGATGGGCGCACCCGGGCCAATGACCGCGGTGGAAGGCTTGATGAAGATCGTCGGCGGCAGGTGCTCGGCAGACTCCTTGAAGACCTCCGCGACGTGATCTTCGTAGTTGCGGCCGAGTGCTACGACCTTGGTCGGCAGGGTCGGCGCCAGCAAGCGCACCTCACTCAGCGGCCACTCGCGGCCGGTGGGCTCCGGCGGCGTAAACGGGGTGCCGGAAATCTCCTTGGCCACCAGCTGATCCAGCGGGGCGTCGGCGGGGCCATCGATGATGGCGAAACAGATACCTTCGGTGTGAGCAATTCGTCCTAAACGCATAACGGCCATACTACTCGCAAGGATTTTTAACTCACGATCAGGGGCCTGCAGTAAAGGTTGCAAAGAAAGCGATGTCTATCTCAGCGCTGGACGACGTCCCCCAGGGTCACCGCTCGCGTGCTCCCCCGCTGCGCCAGGTATAGCTCTGCGCAGGCCAAGGCGTCACTCAGCGCATTGTGGCTGCCATAGCGCGGCAGACCATAGCGCTCACGGACGCGGGGAAGGCGTAGGTCCTCGCCGCGCGGGTAGGTGCCCATGCGCTCCATGTGGCGCCGCTCCAACGCAAAGGTATCCACCACGCTCAGCCGCGGGCGCTCTCCGAACACCGCGCGCGATGCCGCCTCAATGAATCCCACCTCCAGCGCTGAGAAGTGTGCGAGCAACGCGCGTCCCTGCACCGCCTGGCGCAACTGCTCCATGGCGCTCTCCAGCTCCTCGCCGGCATCGATGACGTTTTGGGTCAGCAGGTGGACATGCGCGTCGTCGGCCACCTGCGCGCCGCGCACCACGATATAGCCAGCCCCGGATAAGTCGATGGTTCTGCCATTAACCGGAACCCAGCCAATAGAGACGATCTTCCCCGTGCGGGGGTTAAGGCTGGTCGTCTCCATGTCCACGGCCAGCAAGCCCACGTCATCAAGGGGTGTAGTGCGCGGGGGCGCGCCCCAGTCCGCCCGGCGGCTCCAGCGATTCCACATCTAGATATTCCTCACCGGGTATTTGGTCGCGAGGGCATTCTGCATCGACTTGATCGCCCGGAAGGCATCGCGCAGGTGCTCGCGTTCCATGCGCCCCAGGCTCTTGGGGTCGATGTTGTAATTGGGCTGCTGGCCCTCGCGCAGCTGGTGGGCTTGGTGTTGGAAGGAAAGGGAGCGTAGGTAGTCGAAGGCGTCGAGAAGCTCCTGCGCCCCCTGTTGGCTCACCGCATTACCGGCAGCTTCTCTGAGACGCTGGCGAGTATCCACCACCGTCGAGCCGGAAGCCAAGGCGAAGAGCCGGGCCATCTGTACGATTCCGGCGGTCCCGCCCTTCTTAATGTCGAGGGTGTTGGCGTAGTCGCCATCGCGTTCCACCACCAGCCCTCTGAAGAAGGTCAGCGGCGGCTCGCGGCGCGCTGCCAAGCTGGCCAGGTGCGCGTGCAAGCGAGTTGCGCCCTTACCCATTTCTACGGCAGCAGTGTGAACTTCCCGGCCCAGCTCCTCGCTGCCATAGAGGACACGGAAATCGAAGAAGATCTGTGCGTTGAGCAGAGCCTCCGGTTGGGGCTCCCGGATCCACCTACGGAAGGTATCGATCCAGTGGGCCCGGGTCATCCGCCATTCTTCGTTCATCGCCATCATGTTGCCGGGGCAGAGAACTTGGCCGGCGTCGGCAAGCCCCTGGCAGACGAAGGAGCTCATCCGCGCGAAGTAGTCGCCGTGTACCGCGGCATCGTAGTCATCAGCGAGAACCAGAGCATTGTCCTGATCCGAGGCGAGCGCCATTTCCCGGCGGCCCTGCGAACCGACGGCCACGAAGGCATACTCGACCGGCGGAGGTCCGAGTTCCTCCTCGGCCAGCGTGCATAGTCGGCGGGCCACTGCATCGGCGGCGAGCGTGACCAGGCTGGAGGCTTCCGCCGGGGTGGAGCCACGCTCCACGTAACGCCCGGCCAGGCGCGTGGCTTCCTGAAAAGCGCCACGAAGCTCAGCGGCACTGCTGCGCCGTGAGAGATCCGCGGTGAGGTAGAGCGGATCGTTATGGAGCAGGCGCGTAACGTCCGACTGCGTGACAATGCCCTGCAATGCGCCCTCGGTGACCACCGGCAGGTGGTGGATACCTCGCTCGGCCATGTGCAGCAGCGCCTCCATGGCGGGGGCATCGGCAGATACCGTCAGCGGGTTGGGCGTCATGATCTCCCCCACCGCCTGGCCAGGATCGCGGTGAACGGCGAGCACGCGCGAACGCAGATCGCGGTCCGTCACGATGCCCTTAAGGCGGGTGCCGTTCTGGTTCCCGGGCTCCACGACGAGGAGCGAGGACACACTCCGGTCAGTCATCATGCCAGCGGCTTCCGCGATCGTGGTGGTGGGCGGAGCGGTGAGCACGTCGGTGCGGATAAGGTCCTGCAGCGGCGTGCGGAGAACATCCGTCGGTGCGGAATCGGACAGCTCGCGGGCTGCTGCTCGGATCTGGCGCGACTTGGCCGAAAAGAACCGTGCGATGTCTGGGTTGCGTTGGGCGCACTCGCTAAAAGCGTGCTGCGGCAGGGTGAAGACCAGACTGTCTTCGACCGCGACCATCTCGTAGACGGAAACCGGCTCACCCTGCAGCGTGGAATAGCCGAAGGTCAGCCCGGGTTCGCGCCGATCGAGGAGGACGCCATCCTCTCCCAGAACATCTATTGCCCCGGTGCGGATGATGTGGAGAAAAGCATTCTCCTCCCCGAGCCGGACGGGGACATCCCCGCGGCGCAGGTAGATCATGCTCAGCTGTGCAGACAGCGCGGTGAGCTCTTCCTCCGGCAGGCGGGAGAAAGGCTCGTGCTGGGCGAGGAAACTAGTGACCTCGTCTATTTCGACGCTCATGCGCCAACCATACAGTGCTAGGCGCTCAGCGCGGAGGCGATTCGGTCACCAATTTCGGTAGTCTTCGGCTGCGCATCCCCGCGGGAGGAGACGTCGGCAGCAACGGCCTCCTCGATGCGCACAGCGTTGTCCTCGTCGCCGAGGTGGCGCAGTAGCATCGCGGCCGAGAGGATCGCCGCGGTCGGGTCCGCAATCCCTTTGCCCGCAATGTCCGGGGCAGAACCGTGGACAGGCTCGAACATGGAGGGATTCGCACCGGAGGCGTCAATGTTTCCGGAGGCGGCCAAGCCGATGCCACCGGTAACAGCACCGGCCAGGTCAGTCAGGATGTCACCAAAGAGGTTATCGGTCACGATGACGTCGTAACGCGCGGGATCGGTGACCATGTAGATGGTTGCGGCATCGATGTGGTTATAGTCCACGGTGACCTCCGGGAACTCCTGTGCCACCTCGTTCACGGTGCGCTGCCACAGCCCACCGGCATTGACCAAAACGTTGGTCTTGTGCACCAGCGTGACGTGCTTGCGGCGGGACATCGCGCGTTGGAAGGCATCGCGCACCACGCGCTCAACGCCGTAGCGGGTGTTTTGGGAAACCTCCGAGGCCACCTCGTGCTCCGTGCCCTCGCGCAGAGTTCCTCCGTTACCGCAGTACAGCCCTTCGGTGCCCTCGCGCACGACGACGAAGTCGATATCGCCCGGGTTCGCCAACGGCGAGGTAGACGTCGGGTACAACTTGGAGGGGCGCAGGTTAACGTGGTGGTCGAGCGCAAAACGCATCTTCAGCAGCAGGCCGCGCTCCAAGACGCCGGGCGGAACCTCACCGGGGGCGCCAATCGCACCGAGCAGGATGGCGTCGTGCTCGCGCAGGGAGGCCAGGTCGGCGTCGGTAAGCAGCTCTCCGTTGCGCAGGTAGCGTCGAGCACCCAGGTCGTAGTCGGTCACCTCGATGTCCTCGCGCACCGCGCGCAGAACCTTGAGCGCTTCCGCGGTTACCTCGGGGCCAATGCCGTCGCCGCCAATCACTGCAAGTTTCATTTTGTGGGATTCCTTTCTCACATATTGGATACTTGAGAGAGTACCACCCTCGAGCCCTCCATGAAGCCGAAACGGCTTAAGGGACATTTCGTGTGGATAAACCGAT
>NZ_KV805066.1:0-200 GCF_001811515.1 Corynebacterium sp. HMSC076G08
TTACGCAGGGTGTGGATGATGCGTTCCATGAGCTTTTTGCCTTCCGATTTCTTCGGATGCGCGTACGCTGCGATCATGTCTTGGTAGAGTAGCCACGTTACTTCTAGGGCCACGTAGTCGTCATCGGTGGCCCACAGCATTTCTAAGCGTTGCTTTTGCCGCTCGGTGAGATAGTTCGTCCTGGTCAACAGGGTGCGCCG
>NZ_KV805067.1:0-346 GCF_001811515.1 Corynebacterium sp. HMSC076G08
TTGTTGTGTTGGTTGTGTGTTCGTTATTTAGGGCGCATGGTGGATGCCTTGGCATGCTGAGCCGATGAAGGACGTGTAAGGCTGCGTTAAGCCTCGGGGAGTTGTCAATAAAGCGTTGATCCGAGGATGTCCGAATGGGGAAACCTGGCACCTGTTATGGGGTGTTACCCTTCAGTGAATTCATAGCTGTTGTGGGGGTTTACGCGGGGAAGTGAAACATCTCAGTACCCGTAGGAGAAGAAAATAAAATATGATTCTGCTAGTAGTGGCGAACGAACGTGGATGAGGCTAAACCGTGTGCATGTGATACTTGGTAGGGGTTGTGTGTGCGGTGTTGTGGGCCCCA
>NZ_KV805068.1:0-89610 GCF_001811515.1 Corynebacterium sp. HMSC076G08
GATATCAGGTGTCTACCAAACAGGGGTCAGGTCCAGTACATCACCCACTACCGCGACCAATACTTCACCCCTGGCCGGCGCAACGGCACCATCGTCTACAACTGGAACCTGAGACCAGGCGCGGACCAAGCCATCTACGACAACATCGCCGACATCACCGTCAGCATGCGCACCACCGACTACCTCCAACTACCCGAAGCCACCCACCAACACATCACCGTCCAACTCCCCACCAAGGCGCGCAAGCACATCGACACCCTCAAGCGTGACCTCGTCCTGGACCTCGACGACGACACCATCGACGCCGCCAACGCCGCAACCCTGTCACTGAAGCTGCAGCAACTCGCCGGGGGTGCTATCTACAACGAAGCCGGTGATGACTACATCACCATCCACGACGAGAAAATCCAGGCACTCACCGAACTCGTTGACCAAGCCCAAGGCAACACCATCCTGGTGTGCTACTGGTTCAAACACGAACGAGACCGCATCCTCAACGCCATCCCGGGCGCGCGCGTACTCGACACCCAGCGGGACTTTGAAGACTGGAACAACGGTGATATTCCCGTCGCGCTCATCCACCCCGCCAGCGCGGGCCACGGCCTCAACCTCCAAGACGGCGGGCACATCATGGTGTGGTACACCACTCCCTGGTCACTCGAGCTCTATGAGCAAGCCAACGCCCGCCTGCATCGGCAGGGCCAAACCGAGCCCGTCAGCATTATCCACATCGACACCGCCAACAGCATCGACCAAACAGTCCACCAAGCTCTTACCCGCAAAGACACCACTCAGCAAGCACTCATCACAGCAGTCAAAGCCCAACTCGAGGAGGCAGCATGAAACCAGTAGACGAATTCCAACTCCGTGACACGGCCCGCGAGCTTGCAGAGCTCTACAAAGAAATGCACCGACTCAAAGACACCAACCCAGCCCCACCAGAGGTTAAGACCAGGAACAGCATCAAAGGCGCGGGCCCAAAGTCACCGGGCAACTGGCTGTGGATGCACCGCTACGTGACGATGGAGCAGAACCTCCGCGAGCTATGCCTCAATGCCTTCGGCGCCGACGGCATCGGCATCCGCATCGCCGAGGACGACTTCACCGCCCCACGCCTATGCGGGCTCATCGCCTGGCACGCCCAACCATTGTCCGAGTTGGACTGGGCGGCCGACCTGCTGCAAGAGCTCGACGACCAGGCGCGGATGATTAACCGGTGGGTCAACCCGGCTGACCAGGCTGCCGCGCTGTTGCGTAGCGCGAGGGTGAAGCGGCATCTTGTAGAGAAATACGGTTCAAACCTTGACATGGGCCGGGATTAGAATGATAGGCTTGCGCTGACGTAAGAACCCCGGCAAGCGCTGGGGTTTTCGTCGTTTTAAGCCCCCTGGCACTTCCTGTGTTTCCTAATGGTGATTTGTGAGTCAACCAGCCAGGGGCTTCTAGTCTTACCGCCTGCCTCACTTCCGTCCACACAGACGCTGCTATCAACATCCCTGAGGCGAGGCCACCGGCTCGTGACCGGAGTAAGACACCAATCGGAGGAGGTGGAGCATGCCATCGAAGGGCACAACCGCCGAGCGGGGATACGACAACGCACACAAAGTCAATCGCGCCCGCATGCTCTACAACCTCGTTGATGGCACCAAGTGCACCTACTGTGGCAAGCCAATGTACCGAGAAGCAGCCCTGAACTTTGACCAGGCGCCGCTGGAAGCCGACCACAAGCATGGAGATAAAACGAGCCCTGCTTACAGGCTGATCCATCGTCGGTGCAATCGGTCGATTGCGAATCGCTGGGTTGAGCATGGGCCCGGCTGGTATGGCGTGGAGGAGACGGAAGCTAGACCAAAAAGCCCGAAAAAGCCCGAAAAGGCATGTGACCAGCGGGAACGGTATGTTATCGAATGGTCGTTCTAATAATTAGTGGGGTGCACCAATTATTCCGGGGTTTGCCCACGACTCCCCCCTTCCGGCCCTTGCTCGCGAGCTTTTCTTCAGGCATTCGAAAAGTTGTGTGTTTGACTAGCTAGGAGGCGACGATGGAACATAGACCAATTGAGGAATTCAGCCCCGGCGGCCAGGCGCTCTACCAACACCTGACAAATCCCAACAATGACGCCTCAACACAAGCGCTGATTGTCGAGGCGGCGCGCACGAAGGACCGCCTGGACCGGCTGAACCGGATTACCAGCGGCGACGAGGACACGTGGTGCCGCATTTTTCATGGTGAGGGCGAGATTGTCCTGAAGATGGACACCGCGGTGTCGGAACAGCGCCAGCTAGCAACGGTTTTTCGTCAGTTGTTGGCGGAGATTCAGAGGAGGCAAGGTGACCAGGTCTCTAGTGATGAAGAGGACGGATTCGCCGGACTCTGATTTCAACGCTGATTACCGCTCCGAGCTTGAGATGGAGTTCCCGGAGCTCGAAGGCCGCCAATCACCGCAGGCATTAGTGCGATGCGAAGGCGGGGACTTCACACACGGCAGGAAGGCTATCGAGCTGGCACGCCGCTTCGGTATTATTTTGATGCCGTGGCAGCGTGAGCAGGTGCTGTGGTCGTTGGCTGTCGATGAGCATGGCCGGTGGCTACACACCGACGTGGTGTTGTTGTGCCCGCGGCAGAACGGCAAGTCGCTGGTACTTGAGGTCATCATGCTGTACCGCATGTTTGTGCTCAATCATCAGATTGTTTTCTCGGCACACCAGTGGCGTACAGCGAAGTCGATCCGTAATCGCCTGTGGCGCCGTATTAAGTCGCGTAAGTGGGCGGAGCGGCGCATCGTTCGTAACACTGCGTCGGCTGGTGAGGCTGAGATGGAGACCGCTGAAGGCGGCAAGATCCAGTTCACTACGCGGTCGAACGATATGGGCCGTGGTTTCGACGAGATTGACCTTTTGTTGCTGGATGAGGCGTACAACCTCGAGTCCGGCGAGTTGGATGCGGTCGCTCCAACCCAGTTGGCTGCGGCTGACCCGCAAACGTTTTATGCTTCGTCGGCGGTGAATCGGGATAAGCACCCGAAGGGGGCGGAGTTGTCGCGTATTCGATACCGGGCGTTGAGTGGTGCTGCTGAGGGGATGTTGTTCTCTGAGTTCTGTGCCCCGTTGGATGTGGACCGTGATGACCCGCGAACCTGGATGCTGGCGAACCCATCGTATGGGTTTCCGAAGCTGGTGGATGCGAAAAAGATGCGGTCGATGCGTTCCAAGCTGACGGACAACGGCTTTGATGTTGAGATGCTTGGCTGGGGGCGGTGGTACGAGTTCGGGTCGTCTGGTGATGAAGAGCTGATTGTTCCGCGCGAGGCGATGCAAGCACTCATCACACCGGAGCCTGTTTCGGTCGCTGACTGCGTCCTGGCGCTCGAGGTATCGCCCACCGCTGACCGGGTGGCGTTGGTGTCTGCTGGTGAGGCTGCTGGTGGTATTCATCTGCAGCCGCGGCCGGCCTCGGAGGCCGTGTTCTCAGTCGATGACACGGTAAAGGTCGTGGCCGAGTTTGTGGACCGGTACCGTCCGGCGGCGGTGCTCCTAGACAAGGATGCTACGGCGGGCGTGCTTGTGCCTGCGCTGCAGACTGTGGGGATTGACCCGGTGTTGATGAATGGCGCGTCGGTGTCGTTGGCTTACCGCGAGTTCAAGCAGGCCGTGATGGATGGGGCGATTTCGCTGGACTCGTCCGAGTTGTGGATGGAGCAGTTGGAGGTCGCCCGCGGCCGCCAGGAGGGCGGTAAGTATCCGGCGATTGACCGCTATTCGGGGGATGTGTCGGAGCTGGTGGCTGCCACGTTCGCGCTGTGGGGGTTGCAGCGGTGGCTGGTGGAGTCCCGTGAGGGTGCTGGCCGGCCGGTTGAGGAGAAGAAGATGAATCCGCATGGCGTGTTGCCGATGTGGTCGAAGCGTAAGCAGGGAGGTGTTTTAGTTGCCTGACAATGTGCAGATTGTTCGCGAGGTTGGCCATGCCGCGGTGCCGCGCTTTAGTAAGCGTGTGGCGCGCCCCGAGGGGATGACGTGGGAGGCATTTCAGCGTGAGCTTGTGCAGATGCGGTTGACGGCGAAGATTGCGCAGGTTGAGAACGCGATCCGTAAGCCGATTGAGCAGGCCACTTGGTCGGTGGCGCCGAACGGTGCCCCGCAGGAAATTGTCGACCTGGTCTCGCATGACCTTCGACTACCGGTCGAGGGGGAGGAGGGGCAGCAGCCGCGGCGTACAGGTCGCGTGTCTTGGGACGAACATCTGAAGGTTGCCTTGGAGGCGATCTTTACCGGTGTGGCGTTCTTTGAGCAGGTGTACGAGGTTGGTGTGGATGGTCGTAATCATCTGCGCAAGCTCGCCCCGCGCCCCAACCTGTCGATTCGAAGCATCGAGGTTGCTGACGATGGTGGCCTCGTTGGTATCCGCCAGCGGGGGATTAACGGCCACGAGGAGGTCTTTATCCCGGTTAGTCGTCTTGTGGCTTACCGGCATGGTCGGCGTGATGGCACGTGGGAGGGTGCGAGCGTGTTCGCCCCGGCTCGCGACAATTGGCTGGAGTTGCAGAAGCTGCAGAAGTTGAATTCGCTGGTGCTGCAGCGCAACGGCTTGGGTGTGGCCAAATATAAGGCTTCTCAGCTAACTGACCGTAGTGAAGTTAAAGCGGAGATGGAGGCAGGGCAGCAGCTTGCCGAGGAATACGCGGCCGGCTCAATCACCGGCTACTCACTACCCCCTGGCGCTGAGATGCCGGTGGAAGGTGTCACCGGCCAGCTGCCGGACATTCCGGCGTCGATGGAGTACCACGCCAACCAGATCGCTATCGCCTGCAATGCCACACACTTGAACCTGACAGGCGGGGGCGGCTCGTACGCGCTGGCCTCCGTGCAGCTTGGCGAGTTCATTCAAGGCTTGCAGTCGATGGCGGAGTGGATTGCTGATACTGCTTCGCAGCACATTGTGGAGGACCTGGTGCGGGTGGCGTTCCCCGAATATGAGGGGCCAACGCCGTTCATTACATCTACCAGGATTCAGGTTCAGAAGGACCTGACGCCGGGTGATATTTCGCAGCTGGCTGCCCAGGGTGTGCTGACGAAGGAGCCGAACCTGGAGCAGTGGGTGCGCTCGTCGTTCCGTATTCCGAAGGCCCGGTCGCTGTTTGAAGCACTGAAAGACAAGAAGACTCTCAGCGACGCTGAGGAGAAACTCGGGGTGTCGCTAACCCCAGATAATGAGAAGCCCCCATCTTCAGGTGGGGAAAACAGTGAGGAGGTGCCCAATGAATGACCTACTGATTTACGGGGATATTGGTTGGGAGAACACCGCTAAGCAGGTGCAGGAACAGCTCAACCAATTCGACGGAGAACCCGTCCGGGTGCGTATTAACTCCCGTGGTGGCGACGTGTACGAGGGCATCGCAATTCTTAATACGTTGCGCGCCTACGCCGGTGAGGTCACCGTCGTGGTGGAGGCCCTAGCGGCATCGGCGGCGTCGTTCATCGCTGTTGGCGTGGGTGGTCGAGTGGTGATTCGCCCGAACGCTGAGGTGATGATCCACAAGGCGTGGACGATGCTGTCCGGCAACGCTGACGACATTGAAAAGATGCGCGCTGACCTATCCCGCCAGGACGCGAAGCTTGCCGCTATCTACGCAGAGAAGGCCGGCGGAGAACTGGACGACTGGCTCGATGTGATGGCCGCGGAGACGTGGTACACGGCTGAGGAGGCTGTGGCTGCTGGCCTGGTGGACGCGATTGAGGATGCGAAGCAGCCGGTGGCGTTGGCCGCTGCGTATTCGGGCCGGATGGTTGCTGAGTTTCGGTATTCGTCCCGGTCTGCGGCGCCGCCGCCGACGATTGGTTGCCGGTCGGAATCGGCACCAGTAAACACTACGCCCAGTGATGGGCAGGAAGGAGATGCGATGAGCATCAAGAATCTCGCCCAGGAACTGGGTGTCGAGCCGGATGTGCTTCGTGAGAAGCTGTCCGGCTTTTTCAATGAGACCGTCGAGGTCTCCGGTCAGGTTGATGTGGCCTACCCGGAGGAGACCGCCGTGGCCCCGACTGAGCGCGTAACGGTCGAGCCGACCATTGCAAACACCGACGGCGAAGCTGGTGGCTCCCTGGGGCTGGCGTTCGCCGTATCTAATACTCCGGATGGGTGGGATATCACCGTGGACGAGTCCACCGGTGCGGTCACAGCCAAGGCTCCGGCTGGTGTGGAGCCGGGGGACACGGCCCCCGCGACCGTCACGGTGAATGACTCCGCTGAGGTGCCGGTGGCCTTCAAGGTGCGAGCCCTCGCCGACGACGATGAACAGCCGACTGGCACTGAAGACACGGAGACCCTGGCTGGGGCGGAGTCGCCCAACACCGTGACCCTTGACCGGGATACCTACAACCTGCTGGTGACTCAGGCCAAGCAGGGGGCACAGGCCGCGTCCGATAAAGCCCGTGAGGCCCGCATTGCCGAGGTGGATAACTGGATTGCCGAGGGTCGTGTCGCTGCGGCGCAGCGCGACAAGGTGCTGTCCGTTATGCACGAGAACGAGGCCCTTGCCCGCGAGGTGTACGGGTCGAACCCGAAGAACACTATCCCGATGACGGAGGCAGGCCACGTTGGTGCTGGCATGCCGAAGTCGAAGGCTGAAGAGCTGTTGGCGAAGGCCGACAGTATCCGCAACAACAACAAGAAAGGCTCGTAATGTCTAATCCGACTTTCAAGCATGGCCCGATTGGCTTCGATATCGCCACCGACCTCGACAAGTTCCGCGTCGTCGCCCTCAACCAGGACGGCAAGATTGCCTACGCCGACGGTAAGGCCGGCGCCCTGGGCGTTGTAACCGAAACCGGTCGCCTTGAGGCGAAGGAGCCAGGCGCGAAGAACATCGCCGTCCACTACGGCACCGCCGCCGTGAAGGTGGAGACCAACGGTGAGATTAAGGCCGGTGCTGCGGTGTACGCCGCCGCTGACGGCAAGGTATCCGCCACCGGCACCGTCAAGATTGGTGTGGCAATCCGCCCCACTGCTGACGGTAAGACCCTGACCATTCTTAATGGCCTGCCGACCGCGGGCCCTGATGCGGCCTAGAAGGAGCACCCATAATGGCTACGAACAACTCTTACTTTGACGCCCTCGAAGTGCTGCCGGTCGAGGACATCCTGACCTCCTCCGAACTTCTCGAGGCTGCAGCCTCCGAACTGCTTATCGGCACGCAGGCATACGACCTGCTCTTCAACGCACACAACGTTGACCACCTCACCATCGGCTACAACATTGATGTGGCGCCGGGCCTGGACGAGGCCGTGCAGACCGTTCCGGAGTTCGGCGAGATTCCGGTTGGTGACCCGGATGCTGGTGAGCGTAAGTACGCTGACCTGACGAAGAAGGCTATCGGTCTTCGTATCTCCAAGGAACAGCGCGACTACGGTACCGGTGCGGATATTCAGCGCGAGCTCGTTGGCCGCGTGGCTGAGATTCGCCGCGGCAACTCCGCTGATGCAATGGCTGCCCTTGAGGAGGCTGGTATCGAGGAGCTGCCGGTGGCAAAGAAGTGGAACACCGCTGACGCGCAGGCCGTAGATGACCTGTGGGCTGCCGATGACCTCCTTGCCGGTGCGAAGGACACTCGCGGCAACCTGTTCAACTACTCCGCTGGCTACGTGTGGGCGAACCGCAAGACGCTGAACGCCCTGAAGCGCAATAAGCAGACCTCCAGCTTCTACATTGGTGACATGGCGCACGCGAACCCGCTGTTTACTGGTATTGGTGAGCAGCCGCTGGTGGCTGAGCAGTTCAAGCTGGTGGCCGACCAGGCCCTGCCGGACGGTGTGGCTTACGTGTTCGCTGACTCTGATTACGGCACCGTGGGTACGCGCTTCCAGACCGGTGACCCGATTTTCACCCCGTTCTACGAGGAGCATGGCCAGTCTGGTCATGGTGGTTCCACCATGTCGTGGCGCTCTGACTATGCGCACTGGCGCGCTTTGGCGGTGCGTGCTCCGAAGGCCGCGGTGAAGCTCACCGGCGCTATTTAAGCGGGGCGATAAGCATGCCGCAGATTGTGTTGAAGAAAGCGGCGTTCTATCCGCTGGATTCACGGGTGGTGCACCCGTCTGGCACGGTTCTTGAGGTGACTGAGGATGAGGCGGCGGTACTGCGTGAGCGTGGTGTCGTTGCCGACGAGGTTGTCGAGGAGAAGCCGGAGCCGGAGCCTGTTGAGGAGCCCGAGCCGGAGCCTGTGGAGGAGCCGGAGGCCACCCCAACAGGCGGGTATCCGCCGCTGCCGAAGCGCACCGAACCGGTAGCCCGCTGGAAAGAGTATGCCCGCACCAATGGCATCAAGCTGACGGGTTTGACGCGGCGTAACGAAATCATGGGCTACATCATCAAGGTTGTTAACGCCCAGTAGAAAGGGGGTGCTATGCCCATGGAGGTCACTGTTGATGACATCCTGTCGGTATTCCCCCGGCCACTAACCGAGGATGAGAAGAAACGCGCCGAGGGGCTTATCGCCCAGGCGCTGGAGCTCATCGTCATGGAGTTCGCCCGCCGAGGACGTGACCTCACATCTGAGATTGAGGCCGAGCCGTGGCGTGCTGTTGCTGTGAAGCAGGCGGTGCGCATCATGGTGTCCCAGGCGGTACTCATCGGCGACAACGTGGGGCGTGCGTCTGCGTCGTCGACAACGGGCCCGCAGTCCGATTCAGTGTCCTACTCGCAAGGAGTAGGCATTCATTGGGGTGGTGTGGGCCTTGATGATGCCATCCTCGACCTGTTGGGGTTGGGTGTGCGTGCTGTACCGCTGGGGCGCGGTGGCCGGGTAGTCCCGTTCGGGCGTCGTTGGCCTGTGGGTGGTGCTGAGTTCAGTGAGCGGGGGCGGTGCTGATGGCCTGGCGCCCAGATGAATTCGGCGAGCCCATCACAATCCGCGGTGGACTGGTTGGCCGTGACCACCGGGGCCGCCCGCAGTACGCGCCGGGCAGGGTAGTGGAGCACTGTGTGGTGTCCCCAGCCGGTGACCAGGTGGTGAGCGGTGATGGTTTCGCGCATGGTGACATTACGAAGCTTCAGGTGCTCGCCCCACCAGGCACTGAAGTCACTGACGGGGACGTGGTCACCATTCGCGGCGAGGACTACACGGTGCAGCAGCGCCAGTCTTTCGACTATAGCGTTGGTCGGCGCCCAGTAGTGTCCTGGCACCAGCCGAAGGTTATCTTCATCGTGGAGCGAGGGGAGGTGTCAGACGGTGTCGCTTAACTACCACCAGCTGTTTAAGCAGATGGCGGCTACACCGCAGGTGAAGGCTGCATCTCGTAAGAAGGCGGAGCAGGTGAAGCGATTCATTGAGATTCGCTGGCCCGAGGTCAATGAGCTGCCCGAGCGTGACCGCGACTTTCTCCACGACGACCGTGGCGAGGTCGTAAAAATCACTGAAGCCACGCGGGGCACGAACCGTCCTACGCATGTGGTGACGGTGCGTCATCCTGGTGCGGTGGCGAAGCAGGCGAAGGACGGCTTCGTGACGAAGGCGGTGAAGGATGCTTCCTGAGTTCGGTGTAACTCCTGACCCTGTCGTCCTTGTCCATAAGCATGTTCTGAAGTTGTTTCCTGAGGCTGACCAGGACATGGTGCACCTGCATTTCCTGCCCGACGGATACAACTGCCACAACGACGGCGTGGGCGTGGTCGTCTCTAGCGATGTGGCGCAGGTTGATGAGTCTGCGCATTCGCGGGACCTTGTGAAGGTCAGTGTGTATGGGCCTGACCATGACCAGGTGCGCCGCCTCGGCAGGAACCTGTACACCGCCCTGACCCAAGGGTTGACGGGGGTTGGGCTGGGGGTTTCCCGGTCCGCTTCCACGTTCTTCGGGTCGGGGCCCTCCTACCAGCCAACCGGGTTTGTGTCGACGATGAGTTTGTCGGTCGGTATCGCCAAGCTTTTCTTCCAGCCGTCGACGTAAACCCACCAACTAACTTTTCCTTTTTAGCCACCCCGCGGGGTGGCTTTTTCTATGTCCTTTCGAAAGGGGATAAACAATGTCCAAGCTTCGTAGCGTTGGCCTTGACCTGCGAGTCCTTGAAGACCGCGAGGTACTGGTCAACTTCTCCGATACCGCAATCATTGACAAGAAGACCGGCGCGTTCATCGGTGAATGGGAATCCCTCGGCCTGGAGCCCACAGACTCCCAGCATGGTCACACCCGTGAGGTGTCCTCCAACACCACCAACCTGACCGGTGGCCAGACTGCTACTTCCTACACCGCTGGCGCTATCACTGGCGCGGTGGACGGTATCGCTGGCTCCCCAACCATGCGCTACATCGAAAACCCGGGCGCCGTCGTGCAGGAGGGTACTACCTACGGCAAGCACTCCGACGAGGTTGCCAAGGGCTACGTCGCCTTTGTGCACAAGTTCACCTCCGGATTGGTTCATATCTGGGCATCTCGCGAGAAGGCTGACCTGGTCATTAATGAGCGTGTGGTCGCGAAGGACCCGCAGGCTCGCCCGGTACAGATCACTTTCAACAATGGTGACGATGAGCGCTACTACGAGGAGCGTTTCTACATCGTCGGAAAGGACGGCTCCGTGACCCGCGTTGAGGAGAAGATCTTCAAGGATATCTCGGATGTGGAGGCCCAGATTAAGGCTGGTACCGCGTTCCACCCGCAGGCCTCCGCTAATGGCCTGACCGCGATGGTCGTCAAGGACGATGAGTCCGGTGATGTGACCCTGCATGAGTATGAGGACCCGAAGACCGGCGAGACCGCGGAGAACTCCAATGATGGTGTTCGTACCTCAGGCGGTGTTTCTGGCGCTTCTGACCAGTAGTCGTTGACTTACCGGGCTGTGTGTTTTCTTGGCGGTTCCGCACACAGCCCACCCAGGCTTTTACCAAAAGGTCTAGGAACCGCCACACCTTTCATTTTCCAATTCCATAAGGAGGAATCGCCATGGCAACCGCCAACAACAAAACCACCCGCAAGTCCACCACGAAGGCCGAGGACGTTGAAGTCCTCGACGCCGACACCACTACTGAGAAGCCCACCATCGTGGATGGCATCTACACCGAAGAAGTCACCCTCACCAACGGTGTAGCCCTCAAGATTGAGGTCATTGTTGACAAGGACCAGCTGCCTGCCTCCATGTCTTCGCTGATGTTTGAGGGAAACTTGGAGGGCATGATTCTTGCGCAGGTCACCCCGTTGACCCGCAAGCTACTCGACCTTACCGGCGCGACGCGCAAGGATTTGCATGAGGTGATTGCCCCGGTGGTGCAGCGTGGTACTGAGCTGGCTGGTGTGTAATGTCTGCCCGGCTGATTCTCGAGGATGAGCCGGGCACCTGGGTCGAATTCATACACGCCGGGGCACGCTACCGTGCGCGCCGCGACCCCATGGACCTCGGGCACGAGTTCGTGACCCAACTACCGGAAAACCCGCGTCTCATCTGGCGGCTGTTTGATGAGTCTTCGCAGATTCGGGCCATGACCGCCGCCTACGCGCAGGGTGGCCTGTATGAGCAGATGGACGCTTACTTTGAGGCGACTGGCCTGTCGGTGTACAAGGTGGCTTTGGCTGCGCTTGCGGTAGAGAATATCGACCTGCTTGAGGTTGATTTGCTGCGCATTGGTCTTGATGTGCGTGACTGGCTCGACCCCGAAGGTGGCCTGTCGACGCGGCGTGTGGTGGCGCTCTATCAGGATTTGTTGGAGCGGCCGGAAACACTGGTGGGGGCCAAGCGCTGGGATATCAAACCAGCGGATAAGGCTGCCCTGGCTGTGGCTATGTTTCATGCGAGCTTTAGTGAGTCGGGGGATGAGCATAGCTTCCTTAAGTCGCCGAAGAAGCTGGCCCAGGAGCTGGAGGATGCGCGTATCGCCGCGGAGAAGCGCGAGCGTATGAGCCACGACCGCAAGACGGTACTCACGGATGGTTCTGGTGGGTCGTTTGAGTCGTCGACGGATGAGTCGCTGCGCATGTTGGAAGAGATTGCCGCCGCCCAATAAACGGGTGGTGGTTTTTAGTTTTGAGGAGGCTTAAATGTCTGCCGGTTTCGTCGCCGTCCCCGTAGTTCCAACTTTCAAAGGGATGAGCAAGGAGTTTTCGCAGCGCCTAGAGAAGCCAGCGGAGGAGTCGGGTAAGCGTGCCGGCGACGCCATGAGCAAGGGCTTGGAGAGCGCGGTGGAGAACATCGAGCGCCAGGTCAAAGCCTCCTCCACGAAGCTGAAAGACCTTGACCGCGCTTATGAAACGTCGGTGACGAAGCGTGCCGCACAGCAGGAGAAGCTGGAGGCGGCTACCCTGCGCCTGCAGGATGCTGAGGAGAAGTACCAGAAGGCCCTGGAGAAGGGCGATAAGGGTACGGCTGAGTTGGCGAAGGTCAAGGAGGCTAAGGCCCGTGTCATCGGTGAGACCGAGAAGCTTGAGCAGGCGGAAATTAATGTTCGTGTGGCTGAGGAGAAGCACAAGAACCAGCTTGAAGACCTCAATGACACTTTGGCGAAGCTGCAGGACTCTCAGTCCGAGCTGAACCGTGAGCTGGAGAAGTCCAGCGGTGCTTTTGGTGGGGCGAAGGGCAAGATCCAGTCCATGGCCGACTCCGCTAAGGACGGCGCGGCAAAGTTTGGCGAGTTCGCGGAGAAGTACAAGATTCACGCCACCGCCGCCCTTGGTGGTATCGGTCTCATCGCGAAGGAGTCGATGGCGTACGCGGCTGAGGCTGAGCAGTCCTACGGCGCGGTAGAGTCCATCTTCGCCGACCATGCTCAGGGCATTATCGACAAGTCGAAGCAGGCCGCGACCGAGGTTGGTGTCTCCGGTCGTGAGTATCGTGAGCTGTCCGCCAATATGGGCGCGATGCTCAAAAACATGGGCATGCCCATGGACGAGGTTGCGGACAAGTCCCAGAACCTCGTAGGTGTGGCCGCTGACCTGGCCGCCACGTTTGGTGGTACCACCAAGGAAGCGGTGGAATCGGTGACCTCGCTGCTGCGTGGTGAGACTGACCCGATCGAGAAGTATGGTGTCTCGATTAAGCAGGCTGATATTGAGGCGCGTATGGCCGCTGACGGGCTGGATAATCTGTCTGGTGAGGCTGAGAAGCAGGCGAAGGCACAGACCCTGCTGAAGCTGTTGACTGAGCAGACGGCTAGCGCCCAGGGGCAGTTTGCACGCGAGACTGATACCGCTGCGCATAAGCAGCAGGTGGCGACCGCGAAGTACAACGATGCGAAGGAAGCTATCGGTACTGCACTGCTGCCTATCATGTCGGAGTTGGCTGATAAGGCTGCGTCGGTAGCCCAGGTCATTGGTGAGCACCCGGCGATTTTTATTGCGGTTGCTGGTGCTGTGGGTACGGTGTCGGCGGCGATTGTGGGCGCTGCGATGATTGCTCCCGTGCTGACGGCTTGGTCTGCGGCGGCGACAGCGGCGAACACGTCAATGATGGGTCTGGCAGCATCCACGATTGCGGCTGTGGCTCCGGTTGCCGCTGTGATTGCTGCAGTGGCCGCGTTGGGGGTAGCCCTGTGGGCGTTCTTTACGAAGACCGAAACAGGTCGGGAGATTTGGGAGACTTTCACCACCTTTCTCTCCGACGCATGGGATAAGGCTGTCGAAAAGGTCACCAAGGGCATCGAGTGGCTCAAAGACACGCTCAGTGAGCTGTGGGGCTACCTGTCCACCGGCGACTTCAACGGCCTGCTGGAGAACATGTTCGGCATGGACTCCGACTCCGGCGTGTTTAAGGGCCTGGTGTGGCTGAAGGACTTCATCACCGGCTCCCTGGCCGAATCCTTCGCGGCTTTACGCGAGTCCGCTGGCAAGCTGGTAGAAATCCTCGTCAGCCTTGGCAAGTCCGTCGGCGGCGCGCTCCTCAACGTGCTGAAGGGGCTGTGGGACCTCATTGGGCCTTTGTTGCTGCCCGCATTGAAGGTGCTCGGCGGCATCATCGGTGGCGTCATCGTGGGTGCGATTATGGCCGCGGTGAAGGCTGTCGAGTACGCGGCGAAGCTGCTTAATGTGCTGCTGGGTGTGGTGCAGTGGCTCGTCGAGAAGGCTCTGGTGCCGCTGATTGATGTCATCGGCAAGGTTGTTGGAGGTTTCCTCTCCGGTGTTATCCCCGCGCTGCAGGCCGTCGCCGGCTTCATCAGTGGTGCTTTCATGGGTGCGTGGAAGCTACTTTCTGATGGTATTTCCTGGGCGTGGAATAGTGTCATCCAGCCGATTTTCAACGCCATTTTGCAGGTGGCGAAGGTCACCATCGGTGTAATTGGTACGCTGATTCTTGCGCCGCTGCTGGTGGGTTGGAATGTGCTGTCTGCCGGTATTAAGGCTGGGTGGGAGACCATTATTAAGCCGGTGTGGGAGGCCTTGGTGGGCTTCGCACAAAACACCCTGTGGCCTATCCTGCAGGGTGTTTTCAACTTCATTAAGAGTGCTTGGCAGGTCATGGCTGACGCCATGGGTGCGGTGTGGTCCTGGCTGCGCGATAACATCTTCGCCCCATTCATGGACAGCCTGTCCAACCTCGCCGCGTGGTTTAAGGCCCGCGTAGACGACATGGTCGCCGTGTGGAATTGGTTCCAGGGGCTGCTGCAGGCAGGCTGGCAGTTCATCGACAGCAACGTGCTTGCCCCGCTACGCTTCGGCCTGCAGGTCGTCGCTGACTGGTTCCGCGCCCGTGTGGACGACATGTTGGCTATCTGGCAGGGCTTCCAGAACCTGCTGCGCGCCGGTTGGGAATTTGTGGACCAGTACGTGTTCCAGCCGTTCAAGTGGGCTTTGGACACCATGCAAGACTGGTTCCGCACCGCGGTGGATGCTATCGGCAAGATTTGGGATGGCATCAAAGAAAAGACCAAAGCCCCGGTTCAGTTCGTTGTGGACGTGGTCTACAACCGTGGTATCCGCAAGGCGTGGAACGCGGTCGCGAAGCTCGTCAATCTAGACGAGCTGCAGGAAATTAAGTTCGCCACCGGCGGTATCCTCCCCGGGTACACCCCGGGCCGTGACCCCTACACCTTCATCGAGCCGAATACAGGTATGCGTATCGGCCTGTCTGGTGGTGAGGGCATTCTGCGCCCCGAGGCCACCCGAGCTTTGGGTAAGGACTGGCTAGACAATGTGAATGCTGCCGCCCGGCAGGGTGGCGTGTCCGCTGTTCGCGAGCGGCTGAAGCACTCGCACTTCGCCACTGGTGGCATCGTCGACCTCGGCAACTTCGCCAAAGGTGGATTCACCAATATCGCAGGCGCTTTGTCTGCGATTCAGGAGTCGCACGCGAAGTTCGTGTCGAAGTACTTTCCAGGCATGTTTACGCTGACCTCGGCGTCACGTAGTGAGCCTGGCTCGATGCACGATTTCTCACGTGCTGCGGCTACGGACTGGCAGGCTGCCGATGGGCAGTATGCAACGCAGATGCCGACCCCGGCGTCGAAGGCACTGGCCAGGGCGATTCACAAGAACTTCCCGAACACCACCCAGCTGATTCACCACCCGCTCGACGGGTGGCAGAACCTGCTGAACGGCGCTCCTTTTGACTACGGTGCGGGAACCAACTCTCAGCACGGTAACCACGTCCACTGGGGCACTAACTCTCCGCTGCGTTTCGACGGTGATGACATCGTCTTGGACGATGTGGCTGGTGAAGGTGGTGGCGGGTGGAATCCCATCAATATGGTCAAGCGCCTGTGGGACGGATTCATCAACAAGATTGGTGATTTTCCCGGCGCCGACAAGTTTGGCGAGTGGGGCAAGCTGCCTGGGGCGATGGCGAAAAAGCTCATTGATGCAGCCTGGAATTTCGTGTCCGGTAAGGCCGCGAAAGAAGAGGCCGCATTCCAGGGTGACCCGGGTACTGGTGTGGAGCAGTGGCGCCCCATGGTCGAAGCCGTGCTCAAAGACAAGGGCTTCCCGCTGTCCCTCGCCAACAGTGTGCTGCGCCGAATGAACCAAGAGTCTGGTGGTAACTCGCGTGCCATCAACGACTGGGACATCAATGCGCAGCGTGGCACCCCGTCGAAGGGTTTGATGCAGGTTATTGACCCGACGTTCCAGGCGCATAAGGACCCTGGGTATGACAATATTTGGGACCCTGAGGCGAACTTGCGTGCGTCGATGAACTACGCGGTGGCAACCTACGGTTCGCTGCCTGCGGCGTATGACCGTGCCGGGGGCTATGCCCTGGGTGGCATCGTTGACCTGATGAAGCTGTACGACCAGGGTGGCTGGCTGGAGCACGGCAAGGCTGCCATGAACCTGTCTGGCAAGCCTGAGCCGGTGCTCAACCACGACCAGTGGAAACTGATTGCCCAGATGATCCGCTCCGGCGCATCCATGGGTGATGTTGCCCGCGAGCTCGGGCGCCTTGTACCCGCCCTGCAGCAGCAGACTGAGGCTTTCGCCAAGTTTGCTGACAACGCGCAGGCGTGGCTGGCGAAGGCCGGGGACTACAACACCTTCGAGGGTATTAATGCTCGCCAAGGTGTGCGTCGTGTCCTCGACCTGGGCCTCGACCTTCCCGGCTCGGAGCAGATTCGTGTCATCCTCGACGGCGAAAAGGAGCTGTGGGATTCCCGCGCTCGTGCCGTCGGACATACGGAGGCGCTGGCCGAAAAGGAACAGGCCCTGGCTGATGCGAAGAAGAAGCTGCGTGAGCTGGAGACCGGTGAGGTAGAGCTCTCCGTCAAGGACAAGCGCAAGCTTGCCGACGCGGAGAAGGCGTTGGCGGATGCGCAAGCCGAGGCCGGCAAGTCCACCAGCAGCTCCGCCTCGGCTGCCCGCCGGGTAGCTGATGCGGAAAAGGCGTTGGCGAAGGCCCGCGAGAGCGGGGATGCCGACAAGATTGCCAAGGCTGAGGAGAAGCTGGCGCGTGCCCGTGAGAAGTCCACCTCATCCTCGGAGAAGGCAAACGACAAGATTGCCAAGGCCGAGGAGAAGCTGTCCCGTGTCCGCGAGGACCTGGGCATTAAGCAGGAGGAGGATGAAGCCAAGCGGGTTGAGGACATTGAGAAGGCAAACGAGGCCGTGATGAAGGCCGAGGGCGAGTTGGCGACGGCTCGCCGGAAGCAGGCCGAAGACCTCGACAACGTTGTCCTCATCTCGCAGCAGCAGATAGAGGGTCTTATTCCGCAGGCTGAGGCCCTGGCCTCCAAGCTTGTCGGGATGGGCGCCCCAGCAAGCGCGGTTAATACCGGCCTTGGGATGGTGGTTGGCAAGCTGGCCAGCATCGCCGGCCTGGCCGGGCCGACGGGTATCACCCTGGGCATGGCCATGGACATGCTGAAGGTCGGCATCAACATCATCAAGTCCATCGTCGGTGCGATTGTGGATCTGATTCATCGGATTCAGGATGCGCGTATCACCGCGCTGAAAACCCTGGCCGAGGGTCTGCAGGTCGTCGCTGACTATGCTGCGCTCAACCTTGAGCTGCAGGCTAATGTGGCTGCGCTGCAGCAGCAGCTGGTGCGCGGCCTGAACGAACAGCGCGTCGCCGCTTTCAACCTTGAGGTTGCTAATCGTGACCGGATGGTGGCTGAGGCTGAGGGCATGCTGGCGATTGCTCAGGCCCGCATGAAGCTCGACGGTGAGATTGAGAAGGGCGCGAAAATCGCCCAACTCAAGATGATGGGCCTCCATGAGGACTGGGATTCTTATAATGCGTTCCAGGCGCAGGTGGGGCGTGGTGTGCTGGCCCAGTGGTCGGATGCCGCCCTGTCCGCCCTGTTCACCTATGAGAAGGCGCGTGCTGAGGCTTTCCAGAAGGAACTCAGTGCGAAGCTGACCCAGCTGGAGGCCGAGTACGAGCTCGCGGAACGCGTACGCCAGAATGCCCGCACCCAGGCCGATTTGATTACCGCGCAGGAGCGTGTGATTAAGATGGCCGCCCGCATTTCCGGCATGGATTTGGAGGGCGCTACTGGTCAGGCGCAGGTCGCGAAAATCATGGCCGAGATGGCCGAAAACAAAAAGAACCTCGACAACAACGTTTTCGGCCGTTGGGGCTACAAGCTGGGGGCGCAAGGCTCGCACGCTAATGAGTACCGTGGCCAGCTGGCCCGCCAGGAATCACTGCAGGCCGCGCTGGATGCGGTGATGCGTGAAACCGGTGTCAGTGTGGGCAAGGGGCAGATTGACCGCACACTGGATTTGATGTCCAAGGCCGCATTCCGCGGCGGGGACGCAATGTCGGTGCTGCGTTCGCAGATGCCGGATTTGGTGGCTGCGGAGACCGCGCTTCGTACGCAGGAGGCCATGAAGCCGATTTGGGATATTCGCGACAAGAAGCGCGATATTGACCGCACGGCTGAGGACTTCCGCGCTGAGGTGAACCATTTTGAGAAGACGCAGCCGTTGAAGGAGCAGATTAAGGGCCTGGATTATGCGATCCGTGGTCTGGAGGCTTCGTCGGCGGCGTTTGCTGAGGGTAATGAGAAGGTGCGTGGTGAGTATTTGGCTTTGGCGCGTGCTAATCAGGCCTCGGCGGAGTCTTTGGGTGTGCGGTGGAAGATGGACCCGCGCTACGCAAGCGCGCATGACCAGGTGCGTCGTGAGACGACTGTGGTGATGCGTGGTGATGAGGTGTACACCGCTGACCAGGTTGACCGGATGTTGTCGGAGGTGCGGTCGTCGACGGGTGCTGGGGTTAAGACTCGTATTTCGTCGACGTTGTTGGCTAGTGCTCGTAGGAAGGAGCTTCGCTAATGGAGGTTACTTTGGTGACGGGTACTGGTGAGGAGTATCTGCTGACCGGGTCGGAGCGTACATCTAAGGTGCTGGCCCCGGAGGGTGCGCTGGTGTCGTTGACTGGTGAGGCTGAGAGGTCTGACCTTGCGGTGCCTGCGCGCTCTGGGGTGGTACCCGGCAAGCGCCGGTTTAAGCCGGTGGACACCACGATTGAGTTTCTTCTTGTGGCTGAGTCGCATGAGGAGATGGAGCGGTTGTATTGGTCGTTTCGTCGGGCGTGGTTGAAGACTGTGGCTGCGAAGGACCCAGCCCCGTGTGTGTTTCGGATTGATGGTGCGCGGGGCACGTTCTTTGTGGATGCGGTACTGGGTGGCGTGTTGCCGGGTGTTGATGTGGAGCCTGCGCGTCGTTTGTCGATGCGGTTGGAGGTTCCGGTTTTTAATGCTCGGGGTTTGGCTCGGTCGGCTGCGTTTGTGCAGTCCGGTACGGTCACAGTGACGAATACTGGGGATGGGGTTATATACCCCAAAATCCGGAGAAATGGCACTTACGGCTACATCGTCAGCCCCTCAGGGGCACGCTTCTATGCGGGCACCAAAATGCCTGATGTAATCGACACGGATCCGATGGTGCTGCGTGAGGATGGGATTCCCCCGGAGGGTGTGGAGCCGGGGGATACCGCCACCTGGGAACTGCCGGGGTCTCGGATAGAGCTTGAGTGGTGCCAGTTGGTAGCCGACCCCTGGGGATAGAAGGGAGGACAAAATGGCCGACATTGATTGGGAGTCCTGGCGCAAGCACGTCGACTACGTCGTCAGCAAGCGCGAGGTCTGGTACGGCATCGGAGATGGCGACGGTAATCCACTTTTTACCCTGCCGGAGCCGATTGATAAGGACACCCCTGACCAGTGGATGGAGTCCACCGACCTCGAGGTAACCTTCTCAGCCCGCGGCACGGATGGCGAGATTAACCGGCTGACTGACCTTTTGGTGATGTCAGCGCTGCGGGATTTCGACCCGTCGGGCAAGCTCCCCACCGCCCAGGGTGACTACATGCTGCTGGTGGCTTTCCCTGGTGAGGATGGGGTGGTGCGCCGCGGTGGAATGATTACTCACGTCGAGGCCAGCGACACCGACAATGATGGTGTGCCTGCCGAAATTACCGTGCATGCTCTCAACATCATGGACGTGTGGAATACGATTCCTGCGGCGTCGTGGCCTGCAGCGTGGTGGGCGGCGGCGCCGTATCCGAATGATGGTGACGAGTCAGGTCTCATGTACAAAACACCCCGGCTCATGGCGAGGATTGAGCTCGCGACCCGCACCACATTCACCTGGAAACACGGCCCCGCGGGCTTCGTCATCCGCCGCCTGGCGCAAGAATCACTTGACGCGACGATGATGACCCAGGCCGACCCTAACGGGAAACGCTGGATTGATGACCCGTACCACATCGTCGAAGTGCCCCGCACCGACCTATCCCCAACGATTGACCTTGAGGCCAAGGACGGTTTTCTGTGGGAGACGGTAACAGGCCAGGCTGAAAACGCCGGCCTGATTTTAGGTGCGTATTTGTGGTGGCCAGGGGATAAACCAGTGCGCTCATGGAGCCTCGCGAACTCACGCATGTCCCCGGCGCAGGTGGATATTAGCCCCTCGCAGGGAACATCCCAGCGGCGCGAGATTCTACAAACCTTCCCCCACGCGATGATTGTGATGACCGTCAAGGAGGTCCAGTAACATGCCCACCCCATACTTCGTGGCTGACAGCGCGCAGGTCACTGTCATGCGTTCCCTGGCATCCACCGCGTTCGGTACCTATGACTTGACCCTGCCGGAGGGTATCACTCTGGAGGACTTGTACACGCTTGCAGCACCTGGCAATAAGCTGGGCTATGTTGCTTCTCTGGGTGGGCCGCGTGTGGGTGGTATGGCGCGTCGGTTTATCCGCTCGGATGTGGCCATCACCACTGCTGGTGGTGAGCAGGCGCCGGCCACCAACGTGGAAGAAGTCTTGGACGCTGCGGCGAAGCGTACCAGCGGTGATTTCTTCCTCGAGACCGACATCTCCAAAGCAGGCCTCGGGCCGTGGGTACCGTTCAAGGACTTTCAGGTGGGGGATAAGGCCCGCGTGGAAATCTGGGGCACCGTGGTCACCCTGCCGATTACCCGCATTGATGACGATGTGGTGCATGTGGGTGGGCAGTTGGTGTCTGATGCGGATGCGCGGTTGGCGGAGAATGAGGCGGTGCGCCGCGCTTTGGTCGACGACCGCAGGGACCTCTTCGGCCTGGACGAAAAGATTGAATCATCAGTCTCGTCAGCCAGGTCGGATTTTTCCCGTGATTTGAGCAGCACGACACAGACGTGGAACTCGAATCTGAATGCGGCCACAGGCCAGTGGAACGCAAGCCTGAATGCGGCGACGGGCCGGTGGGATAGGGAGCTGGTGGCTGCTAGGGATGCGATTGTTGCGCAACTTGAGCAGCAGCGGCAAGACTACCAACGCGAATACGATTCGCTTTCTGAGAACATCCAGAAGTCCATTGATGATGCGGAAGCATCGAACAAGAAACTGCAGGCCTTGACCCGTGCCCTGCAGGGCGAAAACCAGGATTTGGACACCGCAGCCCGCCTAGTCTGGCAGCGCATCAACGGGGTCAGCGACACCGCCAATAAGGCCGGGGACTGGGTCACGAAGAACCAAGACGATGTCAACAAAGCCATCGCCCTGGCCCTATCCGCGCAGGGCAAATACAACGAGTTCAACAACATTAAGTGGCTGAAGGACTCAGAGTGGAAGACTGAGCAGGCCAAGATTAATGATTCGAATGATCTTTTTAAGCGGATGCAGTCGCAGGTCAACAGCCTGAACAACGTCCAGTTCATCAAGATTAATGAGTGGCAGAAGGCCCAGGCTGACATCAACCTGGCGAACGAGCGTTTCAAGAAAACGCAGGAGGGGATTAACGAGGCCAATCAGCGGTTCCGCGAGGCGCAGGAGTACTACAACTACGTCAACAACCAGATCAACAACGCGCAGAACCGGTACATGGAACGACTGGCCGCTCTCCAGCAGGAAATGGTCAATGCGCAGTCTTTGGCTGTGGACGAACTCATGGCAACCAAGGCCGGGGCAAACCGGGACGATGCGCGGGTAACAAACAATTCCGACGGCACCTGGACCGTGCACCTGCCCTACGTTTCTGGTCGAACGATGGTGCACACCACGTGGTACACGAAGGGCAGCTCGAACTTTCTGACGCGAGAAGGGGAGAAGTTAAGCGACGATATCGGCCGTTTTACTTTTAACCCGAGCACTGACTATGCGCATATCCGGTGGACGCGTGCGAAAGGCTCTGTGGAGGTCATTGACCGTAGTCTCTCTAATGTTTCTGTCCCTCGCGGTAGTTGGTCAACTATTTACTCGTTCTCCACGCATAAGTCCGGTGGAAACCTTGTCATTGATGCGACTGTGACGTGGGCGGCAGCAGACCGTGGGTCTGGCTACGGTGTCCGTCTATGGGCGGGTGACAGGATGCTCGGGTCTGAGTACTCCACGGAGCTGGGGCCGATGACCGTCTTTGGTGATGGTGTTCGTAGTCAGTCGGTTAGCGGCACTAGGGCGAATATGCCGAGCAATATTGTTATTGAGGTGCAGGTCTTCTCGAATGCTCTATTGGCTGATAGTCGCAAGGTTAAGTCGGCGACAGTAAAGGGCACTTTTACTGCGCACTAGAAGAAGTGAAGGAGAAGGTTTTATGCCTACTGTGACTGGTGTTTTGCAGCACGTCACGCAACGACCAGACACCATTGATGAAGTATGGGTGCGCGCCCCGGAGGTGCGCGGCCACTCCGGTGGCCTTATCACCCGCAACCCTGACAGGTACAAAGTAGTGGGCGGGAATGTGCAGTTTCAGGTAGCACCCGGCCCGGCCATCCTGGTCATGGTGTCCGCCGGCAACCCGGTGGACAGCGTGAAAATGTTTATCGGCACCGGGTCCTCGCAGACACTGGCGGATGCGGTGAAAAACGCTGACCTGCTGGATGAGAATAGTGTCCGCGAGCTCGACCGCATCCTGCGTGAAATTCAGCGGAATGTGAATACTGCTGCTGAGTCGGCGGCGAAGGCTAAGACGTCGGAGACGAACGCCGACTCGGCTGCTAGTCGGGCTTCGTCGTCAGCATCGTCGGCAAAGGCGTCAGAGAATCGGGCTAGGTCGTCGGCGGGTGAGGCGACACTCTACGCGCAGCAGGCTGGTGAGATGGAGCGCGCCGTTTCCGACTTGGAGAAGGAAGCGCGGAGTTCCGCAAAGTCCGCTAAATCCTCGCAGGATGCGGCGAAAACCTCCGAAACCAAAGCGGCCAGCTCAGCCACTTCCGCTGGCAGGTCAGCAACAACCGCCGCGAGTGAAACTACGAAGGCTTTGCAGAAGTGGCGGGATGAATTCACAGAGAATGACATCCTCTGGGTGGGGGACCGGCTGGGCGTGTCCGGTAAGCTCAGCCCACCGCTGACTGGGCCGAAGGGTGCGCCTGGTGATGTGTCTAAATCCCAGATGGATGCGGCTATTACCGCCGCCATCGTCGCACTGGCCCCCACAGGGTTGAAGCTTGTGCTTGCAGCACCGGACGATAAAACGGCGGAGCAGGCGGACACCGCAATCCGCGCAAAAGGCTACCAGGCTGTTGTGGTCGTGCCGACCACCGGTAACTGGTGGGAATAAGAAAGGAAGGAGCTGAGGGATGCTGAAGAAGATTCGTCAGGGCCCGGTGGTGTTTTTCTATAACGGCGAGGTGTGGGAAATCATGGGTGGTACTCCGGATGGGTGGCGTATCTGGTCGTTGGGTCGTATTTATCCGCCGCCGGGTACGTATTGGGTGGAGTTGACGGAGAACGCCACTGTGGAGCATCGCCCGACGAATACGGGTGTGGCCATTAAGAATCAAAAGGTCGTGACTTTTAAGGAAGGCGAAATGCTATTGGCGATGTATGCGAAGAAGGGTGATGCTTTGATGCTCACGTTTTTGGCTCCCCCCCCCCCTCGGTCTAGGAGACTTTGCCGCCGCATTCGTGAGGTGGTGGCGAAATGGCTTTAAGGAAAATAGTTCCGGTACCGGAATCCGCGTCGGGTGCGGGATGGTCAGTGAAGAAGCTCGGGGGCGTCGTGTTCCTCCAGTTTTGGGCATTCTCGGGCCGCTCACTGAACCTTCCCGCCGGGTTTATCCCTGCGGAAAATCATTCCCTGCCATACAGGTTCGGGGCTATCGACGTGAAAACCAGCGGCTCCGTCACAATCATCACCGGCGACTACCTCGGCTCTGTGTACGCCACCGTGAGCTACCCCGCCTAACCCCGCAGGGGGTGGTGGTTCATGCTTAAGCTTGTGAAGCAGGGGCCGGTTACGCGCCCTGGCGTGGTGAAGCCCGGTTCGGGTTGGGTGAATGTGACGGGTGCCGACCCGAACAACAGTAGTAATCCGTATTGGTTTGGGCATTCCGGTTATTGTCTTATGACTGTGACGGCGTGGAATGTGGCGGGCCTGCGGGTGATTGAGTGGGGGAAGGATCGGTTTTTGGAATCTGGCTTGCCGGGTACTGTTCATTCGGTTTCGGGTGTGCTTGATTTAAGCCAGCGTTCCGCTGTGGTGCGTGTGCTGAACCCCACCGATAAAGCGGAAATCGTTATCAACTGGATTCCTCTCTCTCTCTCTCTCTCTCTCTTCGTAGAATCTGCCGCCGCGTGGCTAAGGCGGTGGCATCATGGCTCTAAGAAAAATCACCCCCACCCCAGAGACCGCCAGTGGTGCGGGCTGGTCTGTCAAAAAGACGGGCAACGTGGTGGAGCTACGCATCGAAGGGCTAGAAACCCAAGAGTCTTTCCCCGAACAGTACGCGCCCACATCGCAGACGTACGCACCCGTGTCCGCCCAATCCACCACCAGTGCCTACACACCCCGAGTAGGCATCAACAGCAGGGGGTATCTCACCCCGCAAGGCTACTCGGGCAAAGGGTGGGGAGTCATCACCTACACCGTCTAGCCACCGTAGGCGGTGGTGCCTAATGGCACTCCGTCTAGTGAAGCCCGGGCCGGTGGTGCTGGAGTACGACAAGGCTGTTGGTGGTGTCACCTCTAGCGGCTGGCAGACCGTGACTTTTGGTGGGCAGGTGTATCAGACCCTCCCCGCTGGGGTGTGGTCGGTGACCGTGACCGGTGTGGACTGTGATGGTGTACGCCTGTACTACCGCAGGGCCGCTAGCCCCTCCGTTAATGCGTTCTTTTTGGAATCCGCGCCCGTGACCTCCTTGCAAGCCCCCACGGTGACCGCCACACTCCGCATCAATACTGGAGACCGATTCTTCATGCAGGTTAATGGGGAGAAACCGGAAACCACACTGCGGTATTCAGCTACATATCTAACACCAATCTAAGGAGAAAACTTTATGTCTGTACAAGACCTCAAGACCACCATCAGCAACCTCGACGAGGCCGATTTTTTTGACCTTTTCGGCTGGGTGTGTGGTGACGAATACGACCGCCGCAAAGCAGCACCGGCTGTGGAGCAGGCCCGCGCTGAGGACGCTAAGGAACTCTGGGAAACCCACCCCGAGTTGAAGCCCCAGTTTTCGACGGAGGTGGAGCCGGAAACCAGCATTGACCAGCTCGTTGAGAAGGTTGCCGCGTGGGCCAAGCCCACCAGCCGGGCCACCGCATACCCGCCAGCAGCGCTTGTTTCCCACGACGGGAAGCTGTGGCGAAACCGCCGCCTTGGGCAGAATGCGAAAACACCAGGCGAAATTTTCTCCGGCTGGGAAGACGTGACGCGTGACTTCCTGCGTGACGAGCCGATTAATACCGAGGGCGAGGACGCCCCGGGGCTGATTACCGAACCCGACGAGCCTACCGAGCCGGACGCCCCAGACGAGCCGGTGGAGCCAGCCCCCACAGTCCCAGAATGGCGGGAAGGCGAACTCATCACCAAAGGCACCACACGCCTCTACAACGGTGCCCTCTACGTCTGCCAACGCCTCCACACCACACGCGACGACCGCAGACCAGACACCGCCACCGACTACTGGACAAAGCTCTAACCACACACCCCCACTGACCGCCGCCTTCGGGCGGCTTTTCTTATACCTAAAGGAGGGCACAGTATGGACTGGATGAACGTGGAGCCGGACAAATATAACCTGCTCCGAAAGCACTACACACCAGGCAGGGGCGGGGCAAAAATTGAGTTCGTCACTCTGCACCACATGGCCATGATTGGTGACATCGACGACTGCGTAAGGGTGTGGCAAGACCGGCCCGCCAGTGCCCACTACGCCATCTCCCCAACCGGAATGATTGGCCAAGCCGTCAACGATTCCGATACCGCGTGGAGTAACGCAAACTTGTACTCCAACCAGCGCTCTATCAGCATTGAGCACTCTAATAGTGGTGGCCCTAGCGAGGATTGGCCCATCTCGGAGGCCACCCGTGAAGCAGGCGCGCACCTTGTGGCCGCACTGTGCCGCTACTACAAGCTGGGCAGGCCAGAGTCAGGCAAGAACGTCAGGTTCCACAGTATTGAGTCTGGTGGTTCCACCGCTTGCCCGTATCACCTACGCCCCGGCCATAAGTACCACGACCAGTACATTCGGCGCGCCCAGTACTGGTACGACCAAATGACCGGCAAGACCACACCAAAGCAACCGGCTAAGACCACTGGAGGGAGTAGCGTCACCATGAACGCGGTAGAGCAAGTTAATGCCCACACAAGGGCTTTCATCAGCGGTTTTTTCGGCCCGCAGTTTGATGCGATTCAGGAAATATGGACGCAATTGAGAGGCCCTGCCGGTAAGGGCTGGTCTCAGTTAGGGCAGGACAGTCAGGGCCGCAACCTGACTCCGGTCGATGCACTTGCGGCAATCCGACTCCAGCTCGCGCAACTTCAGGCGGACGTGGACGAATTGAAGCGGAGGAAGAAGTAAATGGCCAAGCACTACAAGAATCCAATCTTCACCACGGTAGGGGAGCAGGTAGCGGAGGCCGTCGCCGCTGAGCTTGTGGCTCAGCCCTGGTGGCTACGCTTCAAAGGCACCATCATGCTGGTGTTGCAGGCACTGGCGTGGTTGGCGGGTATCCTGCCGGTGTATCTGGCTGAGGCCCCGGCGTGGTTTATTGCCGTGGCTGGCGGTGTCGGCTTCGTGCTGACTACTCTGGTTAACCGCCTCACGATTGATGGGGTGACCCCGTCCATGGCGGGCCGGTTGGCGGAGCAAGCCCAGGCCGCAGAAGCCGAGGCTACGGCCCCAAGCCTGCCGGTCTACACCGGCCCCACCACAGCAGCGGAGTGACGCCGTGACCCGCACCCTACGGCTCATTATCGCCGCGCTCGCCTTCCAAGAGGCGTCACGCGGCCTCGACTACCTGTTCGGTGACAGCAGGCCCGGCACCGGCGTCTTCGAGATAGACAGTATTGGCCCGGCCTTCGCCTGGGGACTAGCCTGTGTCGTCGCCGCCCTGGTCATCACGGCGGGGCTGGTCACCAAGCGGGATAATATCGTGCGCTCAGGGGCGATGCTGTCGGCGGCTATCTACCTTGCCTTCGCTCTCATGGTCGTGGACAACGTCTATATGGATGACACGATAGACGACTGGCGCTATCTCACCTTGTACCTCAGTGCCGCTTTCATCTGGGGAGTCATCGCCTGGGCCTTAACCGTCCGCATGGCAGTCGCGAAAAACCGGAAGGAGCATAGTGCAGATTGACGAAATCCTCACGTTCCTATCCGGCTCCAAGAACCCCCTGGGTTTCTTCCTCTCCATCGCTATCATCCTCGCCTTCGTATCAGGGCTGTTCTCCAAGGCGGCGGAGAATTACGGCGGCATCATAGGCGCAGCCAGCAAGGCACTCACCCGCCACAAGCAGGCGGCTATTGCGGCAGACGAGGCCAGTGATGCGCGGCGCCTCGACCGGATGGAGGAGACGATTCAGCGCCTGGATGAGGAGGTGGGGGAGCTACGCGCCAAGGACAAGTCACACCATGAGTATCAGCTTTACGTGGCCGGGTACTGGCGCAAGCTGCAATTCTGGGCTGTGGAGAAGGACATAACCCTGCCGCCGCCGCCGATGATGACCTACCCCGAGTGGAAAATATCGACCTACCCGGATGCTGACTAGGCTTGTGAAAGTCTTTGAATTTTGACCCTCACCCTATGCCGGGTGGGGGTCCTTTTCTGCGTTTTCGGGCATTAAAAAATCCCCGCTGACGCGGGGAATAAGAGCAATCTGCATGATGATTGAACATCAGCAACGGCTCACCCCTGCTAACGCAGGGAAAATTGAGCTGCAGTGCAATGTATTGAACATCGACAACTGCTCACCCCCGCCGAGGCGGGGAAGGTTCGAGCTTTCCTGAATGCCTGAGCATCAGCAACGGCTCACCCCCGCTAATGCGGGGAACACCACTGAGCCTAAAGCATCTTCTTCCACTGCGCAACGGCAGACTGCTGACGCCCCGTCGCCTGCGCCACCCTGTACTGAGTCACGCCACTATCTAGGGCGGCGCGGGTGGCCTCCGCACGCTCACGCTTCAACCCGGCCAGTGCGTCCTCGGCGTCTTGCACCTGGCGGTCAATCCCCACCACCCGGGCGAGCAATTCATCCTGGCCCATGCTTATGCTCCCTTCTTGGCCATCGCGGCCATCGCGTTGGTGGAGGAGATGATGTAGCGGCGCATCAGGTCGCGCTCGGCATCCCCGGCCAGGATGCTCATGCTGGCGCGGCGCACCACATCCGCCGCCACGCGGGTGCCGGTGCGGTTGTTGAGCCGCTTCTCGGCCTCCTTGAGGCGAGCCTCCAGGCGCTCCATGGCCTGCTCGTTGATGATGGTGGTCTCGCAGTCACCCTGCACGCCGAAGGCCTGCTGAATCTGGATGGTGTCGTAGATGGCGACGGCGTCTTCGACCATGTCGTCGAGGATGGGGCCGTGGGCAACGTCGGCGCCGTCGGCGACCTGCTCGGCGCGCTGGATCTGTGCCTCAACGTCCTCGACGCGCTCGGCGATGTAGGCCTCCAGCTGCTTGATGATGTACGGCATGACGTGGATGGCGACCTCGTTGAGGTTGGCGATGAGGGCCGGGTGGTAGCCGTCCTTCAGGGATTCAATCAGGTCGCTGGCCTGCGCGGTGGTCAGCTCGTCGAGGTTGCACTCCAACTCGTGGTTGTGTACCTCGATGAGGCTTTCCATCCAGTCGTTGAGGGCTTCCTGGTCGACGGTCTTGCCGAAGCGGACGAGGCGCTGGTTAATCAGGTCGATGTTGTCCTGGATGTGGTCGTCGTCGATGGTGAGGGCGTCGCGGTTGTCGCGGAGGGATTCGATGTAGCGGGCCTGTGCTGCGGTGGTCATTGGTCTGTGTCCTTTTCTTTTGTGGCTCTCTGCCTTACACCTCTAATGCTACATGAGTAGTAGTACTACAGCAAGCGTAGTAGTGTGATAGTGACAGAACTCACAGACTAGAGGCTGGGGAGCGAAAACTAGGCCAAATCCGTGACGGACAAATGACGGAGAATTGACGGAGATTGAACCGTTTCCGCAGGTCGCCAAACGTCGCCAAAGCAACCGGGATCAAACGCAAAAATGGCCCGCAACCAGCAAATACGCCGGTCAACGGGTCACCTTAATCAGCTTCCCCACCAGGACTCGAACCTAGAATGACGGTACCAAAAACCGTAGTGTTGCCGATTACACCATGGGGAAACTGCGCACACTGTAGTGAGCGCTGGGGGACATGTTACCTGACGGGTGTACACGAGACCTAAACAGGTGGCCGACCTTCACGTTGCTGCCGGCGCTCTTGGCTGGTGAGGGCGATGTCCGGTGGGGGAGATACAGTAGAAGGCATGGTTCGACAAAGGATGACCGGGCGTGAGCGCCGTGAGCAATTGATCTCCATTGGGCGCGCGGCCTTCGCAGAACGCGGCTTCGATGGTGCCAGCGTGGAAGACATCGCCGCGCGCGCCGGCGTGTCCAAGCCGGTGGTCTATGAGCACTTCGGCGGCAAGGAAGGCCTGTACGCCGTCGTCATCGACCGCGAGCTCGTCGCTTTGGAAAAGGTCGTCACGGAATCACTGCAGACGGGTTCGTGGCGCCAGCGCATCGAGCAGGGGGTCGTCGCTTTGCTGACCTACGTGGAGGAGGAGACCGATGGTTTCTTAATCCTCGTGCGCGACTCCAAGCCAGGGGAGGAGCGTAGCTTCTCCACGCTGTTGAACACAGCGGTAAATCAGATTGCGCATATCCTCGGTGAGGCCTTCGAACACCGCGGTCTCGACCCCGAGCTGTCGGTGCTCTACGGCCAAGCGCTCGTCGGCATGGTGGCCACCACGGCCCAGTGGTGGCTAGATGAGCGCGAGCCTTCGCGCGAGACAGTCGCAGCGCACATCGTCAATTTGTGCTGGAATGGTCTTTCTGGCATGGAAGCAGCACCGAAGTTGAAGGGAGCCAAGTAGGTGGCAACGCCGATGCTGGGCGGGCTGCTCAAAGTAGCCGCCTCAGATCCGAAACTCAAAGGTCTCGCTACTCAAGTGGGCACACCGTCGCTGCACATCACGGGCATCGACCAGGCGCGCCCCTGGGCCATTGGCACGCTGGCTCACCACGCGCCGGTGCTGGTGGTGACTGCCTCCGGGCGTGAGGCGGAGGACCTCACCGCAGAGCTGGCAGCCATGCTGGGGGATAAGGTCGCCTACTTTCCCGCGTGGGAGACGTTGCCGCATGAGCGGCTGTCGCCGGCCCCGGATATCGTCGGCAAGCGCGCGCGTGTGCTCGACCTAGTGGGGGCGGGCAAAGCCCAAGTGGTGGTGACCTCTGCCCGCGGGTATTGCCAGCCTATCCTGAGCAAAGTGGAAGGCCGCGAGCCCATCTTCCTGAAGGAAGAAGCTGAGCACGAGCTCTCACATATCCTTTCGGAGTTGGAGTTTCGCGCCTACAAGCACGTGGATATGGTGGCCAAGCGCGGCGAGTACGCCACGCGCGGCGGCATCCTCGATGTTTTCCCCACCACCTCGGACTACCCGGTGCGTGTGGAGTTCTGGGGCGATGAGATTACCGATATCCGCCAGTTCTCCGTGGCGGATCAGCGCGCCATCCCGGAGATTGAGGTCGGCGAGGTCGCCATCTATCCCGCTCGCGAGCTGCCGATTACTAATGAGGTTGCCGCACGCGCCCGTGAGCTGGCTCAGAAGTTTGGCGGGAATGCGGCTCTGGCAGAACTGCTGACCAAGGTAGGCGAGCACATCCCTGCCGACGGTATGGAGGCGTTGCTTGCCGTGCTAGCCGACGACCCCTTTGTCACCCTCCCCGAACTCCTCACGGCGGGCACGCACGTGGTGCTCGTGGCACCGGAAAAGATCCGCACGCGCATTGCGGACCTGGAATCCACCGATGCGGAGTTCTTGGCTGCTGGCTGGGAGGCCGCCGCGATGGGCGCGGATGGTCCGCTGGCTGCCGAGGGCTTGGATACCTCGGCGTCGAGTTACCGCTCCTATGAGTCGCTTGAGGCGACGTGCCGGAATATCGAGGCCCCGCTGTGGACTTTTGCCCCGCCGGGGATGTTCGCCGCCGCTGAATCGGAGACTCTGCCGCTGGATTTTGAGCCCGGACCTACCCCACGCGGTGATATCTCAGAGATTGATGCGATGATGGCGCAGCTTCTAGCGCACACCACCGCTGGTGGGCGGGCTGCGTTTATTGCTCCTGCCCAGGGTGCGATCAAGCGCATGGTGGAGCGTTTCGCGGAGAAGGGGATTCCCACCAAGGTGGCCACGCCTGGGTGGGAGCCGAGCCCCGGCGAGGTCACCCTCTATCAGGCCTTGTCCCATGCGGGTCTGGTTTTCCCAAAGGTGCGCAAGCTGAAGGATGCTGAAGCGCTGCCGCTCGTGGTTATTACGGAAACTGATCTGACGGGTAACCGCGTCGGTGATATTGCGGGTGCGAAGCGTCGCCCAGCAAAGCGCCGCAACCGCGTGGATCCCCTCGCCCTGAAGCAGGGGGATTACGTGGTGCATGAGACCCATGGCATCGGCAAGTTCCTCAAGATGGCCGAACGCACCGTACAGTCCGGTGATGAGACGTCGCGCCGCGAGTACATCGTGCTGGAGTATGCGGCGTCCAAGCGCGGTCAGCCGGCCGACCAGCTGTGGGTGCCCATGGATTCGTTGGATCTGTTGAGCAAATACACCGGCGGTGAGGCGCCGACGCTGTCCAAGATGGGCGGCTCGGATTGGAAGAACACCAAGAAGAAGGCGCGTGCCGCGGTGCGTGAGATCGCCGGTGAGCTGGTGGAGCTTTATGCCAAGCGCCAGGCAGCCCCTGGCCACCAGTTTGGGCCCGATACGCCGTGGCAGGCGGAGATGGAGGATAATTTCCCCTTCGTCGAGACTGAAGACCAAATGCTGGCCATCGATGCCGTCAAGCAGGATATGGAATCCACGGTGCCGATGGACCGCGTGGTCGTCGGCGATGTGGGCTATGGCAAGACCGAGGTTGCGGTGCGCGCGGCCTTCAAGGCCGTGCAGGACGGTAAGCAGGTGGCGGTCCTCGTGCCCACGACTCTGCTGGCGCAACAGCACGCCGATACCTTCCGCGAGCGCATGCAGGGCTTTCCGGTGGATATTGAGGTCCTCTCGCGCTTTACCTCGGCCAAGGAGTCCAAGGAGATTCTCGCCGGCTTGGCGGATGGTTCCGTGGACATCGTCATCGGCACCCACCGCCTGCTGCAAACGGGCGTGCAGTGGAAGAACTTGGGCCTCATCGTGGTGGATGAGGAGCAGCGCTTCGGCGTGGAGCACAAGGAGCACATCAAGGCGCTCAAAGCCAGCGTGGATGTGCTCACCATGTCCGCGACACCGATTCCACGCACCTTGGAGATGTCCATGGCGGGCATCCGTGAAATGTCTACGATTTTGACGCCTCCGGAGGACCGTCACCCGGTCCTGACCTATGTGGGCGCGTATGAGGATAAGCAGGTGGCAGCGGCCATCCGCCGCGAGCTGCTGCGCGACGGCCAAGTTTTCTTCATCCACAACAAAGTCGCCGACATCGAAAAGAAGGCCCGCGAACTGCGGGACCTGGTGCCGGAGGCGCGCATCGTCGTCGCACACGGCCAGATGAACGAGGACGTGCTTGAACGCACCGTCCAAGGTTTCTGGGACCGCGAGTTCGACGTGCTGGTATGTACCACCATCGTGGAGACCGGTCTGGATATCGCTAATGCGAATACCCTCATCGTGGAAAACGCCCACCACATGGGTCTATCCCAGCTCCACCAGCTGCGCGGGCGCGTGGGCCGCTCCCGCGAGCGCGGCTATGCCTACTTCCTCTACCCGAAGGGCGCCACGCTGACGGAGACCTCCTATGACCGTCTGGCCACCATCGCCCAGAACAACGATCTGGGCGCGGGCATGGCCGTGGCCATGAAGGACCTTGAGATGCGCGGTGCCGGCAACGTGCTGGGCGCGGAGCAGTCCGGCCACATCGCCGGCGTGGGCTTCGACCTCTACGTGCGCCTTGTCGGTGAGGCGGTGGAGACCTTCAAGGCGCTCGCGCGTGGGGAGACCCCCGTGGTCACGGACGAAGGGCCGAAGGAAATCCGCATCGACCTGCCGGTGGACGCCCACATCCCGGAGTCCTATATCAACTCCGAGCGCCTGCGCCTAGAGGTTTACCGCAAGCTCGCAGCCTCCAAAGACAACGCGGACCTGGCACACGTGGTGGAGGAAATGCAGGACCGCTACGGCCCCGTTCCGGAGCCGGTGGAACGCCTTCTCGCCGTGGCCCGCCTGCGCCACCAGGCCCGCCGGGCTGGGGTCAGCGACATCACGGTGCAGGGCACGCGCATCAAGGTCCACCCGGTGGAGCTGGCGGATTCGAAACAGGTACGCCTCAAGCGCCTCTACCCGGGCTCCAACTACCGTGCGGCGGCTAAAGCAATCCAGCTCAGCTTCCCCAAGGCAGGACGGAATGTCACAGACCCCAAGCTGCGTGACATTGAGCTGCTGCAATGGGTGGCGGATTTCCTAGCGTCGATGTTTGAACTCGAGCACGTTGACGTCAGTGGTGCTAAGACTAAGAAAAACGTCATTAGCGTAGGAGAGAAGTAATGGACGCCGCGAACAACCGCCTTGGCTATCCTCGGGCGAATCAACGGATCGTCATGGTGGCGGTGTGGATGTTCGCGGCGTTGATCAGCATCCCCGTCTCGCTGGTCATAAAGTTCAGCGGCGAGAACGGTGGTTGGCTCACCTTCATGTTGATGATGTTTGGGGTAATCCTGGTTGGTGTCTGGGTGTTGCTTGGGCTGCTGCCGCTCTTTATCCGCAGTGATTACGAGAGCAAGCTGGAGTGGGCGTGGGTGTCCATGGCCCTGGTGTTCATCGGCTTCATCCTGGGCAACGCCAACCTGCCGGATTTTGGAGATATCGGACCGGCCACCGTACCGACGTGGTGGTTTGGCAACGAGGAAGCGGCCACAATCACCGGCGGCATCCTCCTCGTTATCAGCGGCATCGGCCACGTGATGTGGCTCGCAAGCTGCATCACGTACGCGGTGCTCTCGCACCGCTCAGCACCTGAGGTGTTCTAGAGAACGAGACGCCCAGTGCCCAAGCCCCACACCGCGGCGACAGCGCCGACGATCACCAGCGCCACAACGCACCATTCGAAGGTGTTAAACACGCGCTCCTTCTTGTGCAAGCGTGTGGCCACGTAAGGGATCATGCTCGGGACCACAGCCAGCGCGCCAAGCAGCACGTAGACCGGGTCGGCGGCGTAAATGAGCCAGACGGAATAAATGAAGGCGACGAGGCCGATGTAGAGGTGGCGGCGGTTCTCACGGCGGCTCACCTCCGGGCCAGACAAGTCGAAGCGCACCCCGGCATGCGGGTGGGTTAGCCCCTTGCCGCGCACCGCCAAGAGCACCAGGTACAGCGAGGAGAAGATGTAAGGCAGCAGGTACATGATGGTGGCCAGCTGCACCATTGCGTTATAGGACGTCTCGTTGAGGAAGAAGACGATGACGAAGAGCTGAATCGTCAGCGTAGAAATCAGCTGCGCAACCCAGGGCGCGCCGGCGATGTTCACGGTGCCGATCTTGCGGGGGAGAAGACCATCGACAGCCATCATGACGATAGGCTCCGCGCACAGCATCTGCCAGGACACATAGGCGCCAAGCACGGAAAGGCACAGGCCGAGGGAGATGAGCGCGCCGCCCCATTCGCCGACCGCGGCGGTGAGCACGGAGGCCATCGAGTTATCCGGAAGCGCTGCGAGCTCTTCCTGGGTAAGGACGCCGAAGCTCAGCGTGGACACGGACACCAGCAGCGCCAAGACGCTGATGAAGCCGATGACGGTGGCGCGGCCGACGTCGGCACGCGTGCGAGCCTGCTTGGAGTAGACCGAAGCGCCCTCCACGCCGATGAAGACCCACACGGTGAAGAGCATGATTCCCTGCACCTGCTCAAAGAGGGACTTATCAGAAGCCTTGCCCCAGATATCCAGGGTGAACTTGTCCCAGCTAAATCCCACGAAAGCGAGGATGACGATGAAGGCCACGATGGGCACGATCTTGGCCACGGAGGTGACCATGTTCATGATGGCCGCCTGCTTAATGCCGCGGGCCAGCACCGCAAAAATACCCCACGACAGCAAAGACACCGCAATGGCGGAAACCCAGCGGTGGTCGGCGTCAAAGAGGGGGACGTAGTGGCCGATGGTGTTGAAGAACAATGTGGCGTAGCCGACCTGGGCCATCACGGAGCCCAGCCAGTAGCCCCAACCGGAGGTGAAGCCGATGAAATCACCTAAGCCGGCGCGGACATAGGAGTACACACCGGAGTCGAGGTGCGGCTTGCGGTGCGCCAGGATTTGGAAGACGAAGGCGACGGAGAGCATGCCCACGCCGGCGATGAGCCAGCCGATGAGCATGGCGCCCGGGCCGGCGACGGAGGCGATGTTTTGCGGGAGAGAGAAGATACCCGCGCCCACCGTGGAACCGATGATGAGCGCGACAAGCGTCCACAGCGTCACGGAGTGCGTGCGCGGCGATTCGGTGAGATTGGAAGTGGTCATTGGTTAAAAATACCCCTTAAGGCGGGCTTTTGTGCAACTGCAGCGAAAGCTCATGGAACCCGGGACCTATACTCGTTGCTTATGACTGTCCTGTTGTTAGATCCGCGCTGGCCCACCCTAATCCCTCTGGAGGCCGTTGGAAAACTGCAGGGACCTGTTGTTTTTACCGATGAAGTACCGGTGAAGGTGCGGTGGAATTTCGACCAGCTCCTGTGCGGTGAGGATCCGGCAGGCCACGGTGTTGTGGTGAGCACAGATCCGTCCCACCCGCAGGTGCGCGCGCTTATCGACGCCCACGCGGAGCTCATCCTTGCCCCCTCCCTGGAGGAGCCGATGTGGCAGGCGCGCGAGGTGATGACGCGGGCCCGGCGCATCGGGGAGTGGGAGCGCGATCAAACCCATGAGAGCTTGCTGCCGTATCTGGAGGAAGAGTCCGCGGAGTTCGCCGAGGCGGTGCGGGAGCGCGCCTCTGAGGCCGAGCTGCTCAAGGAACTCGGTGATGTTTTCTTACAAGTCCTTTTCCATGCCGAGATAGCGGCGCGCCGCGGAGCTTTTAGCCTCGATGACGTCGCCATGTCCTTCGTCAACAAAATGCGCTCCCGCGCGCCCTACCTTTTTGACGGCACGGAGGACGTCGTGGAGGTAGAGGAGCAGGAGCGCCTGTGGGCCGAAGGTAAGGCCCGAGAAAAGGACTAGCCCTTCTGGATGATGGAGGACAGCAGAGGAGCGTAGTCGGTGAGCGTGGAGGACAGGCCAGTGCCGCCGGTGACGATGGTGTCTTCCTTAACGATCTTGCACTCGAGGGCACGGTCAGCGGTCTGGCCGGAGTACTTCACAGCGGCGAGGGCCAGCGGGCCGAGTTCCTCGGTGTTGCCCAGAGCCATGAGGTTCTTTGATAGCTGGTTGCGGGTGGTGTCCGGGCCGAGCAGCTCGCCCTCGGTCGCCTGATCCATCAGCGTCAGGGTGCTGCGGAGGGTGTTGCAGTCAGCATTCTGGATGCCTTGGGAAAGGAAGCCGCCCAACTCCTCGAGGGATGCGGCGGACGCGGTGGCGGGCACGACAGCACCCAGGGTGACAACAGCGGCAGCGGTGGCAGCGATACGGCGGATGAACATGGAACTCCTTGAGATTGAAGAAAGGGCGTTGAAAGAACGTGCAGGACCGGCGTAGGCGCGGCGGACCGTTCATCGGTGCAGTGTAGCGCACAATGTTACGCATGGGAATACTTTGACATAATTACTCAAAATATTTTTGCTTAGCTAGGTTCCTTTCGTCGCCAAGCGGCGCCCTCTGTGTCGGTCTAACCCACACGTGAAACCGTCTGTAGTATTCACCTTTATGACACAGGGGCTACGGAGGATTGGGGGCTGTGGCCTCGGCATTGTCTTGGCCATCATTCTGATCATTTCCCTGGTGGCGTGGAGTCTTTCCTTCCTTGATAAGCCTTCCCCGTTCCGGCAGCTGTCCCCCGTTCCGGAGGATCTTCCACCCGTCGGTGGGGCAGAGGTGCCCAATATTGATGTCGAAGCGCCAGGGCGCACCGCGGACAAGTTGACGTGGTGGTCTGATCAGCTTGCCGACGCCACCAGCATCCCCGCCCAAGCTTTGCGGGCCTATGGCAACGCCGAATTGATCGCGCGGCAGTCGTGGCCGAACTGCAATCTGCGCTGGAATACCCTCGCCGGGATTGGCTGGGTGGAAACCCGTCACGGGACCTATAACGGCAATATATTCCACCGTTCTTCACTCGATGAGAACGGTCACCCCGAGCCGCCCATCGTGGGTATCCCTCTCGACGGTACGAACAACACCACCCACGTTCCGGACAGCGATGGCGGCGTGTTTGATGGCGATACTGAGTTTGATCGGGCGGTAGGCCCCATGCAATTCATCCCGTCTTCGTGGGAGCATTTTGGTCGCGACGCCAACGGTGATGGCGTAGCCGATCCAAATCAAATCGATGATGCCGCGCTGGGCGCTGCCGCCTTGTTGTGTTTCGGCGATAGAGACCTTTCGACGCCGGAAGGCTGGCGCTCAGCCATCCTCAATTACAACCAATCCGAGGATTACCTGCGTAAAGTGGCCGCTGCGGCGAATTCCTATGCCATCGAACAGCCTGCGACGTCCTAGCGCCTTTCTAGATCTTTATCACGTTGTCCGTTTCCGCCCGACACGTTCCGAAGTTTTCTGGAACAATTGGCTGCAGGTGGTTTGGGAGCCCCTCCCAGAACACGAACCCAAGATCAATTTGGCTCTATAGGAGTGAAAGCAGCATGGCTGACATCATCCACGTAATGGCACGCGAAATTCTTGATTCCCGCGGCAACCCCACCGTTGAGGCTGAAGTATTCCTCGACGATGGAGCACGCGGTGTGGCCGGCGTTCCGTCTGGCGCTTCCACCGGTGTTCACGAGGCTCACGAGTTGCGTGACGGGGGTGACCGCTACTTGGGCAAGGGTGTTCTCAAGGCAGTTGAAAACGTCAACGAAGAGATTGCTGATGAACTTGCCGGCTTTGAGGCCGATGACCAGCGCCTGATCGACCAGGCCCTCATCAAGCTGGACGGTACTGATAACAAGTCCCGCCTCGGCGCCAACGCCATCCTGGGCGTCTCCATTGCCGCTGCCAAGGCTGCTGCCGAGTCTGCTGGCCTGCCGCTCTACCGCTACGTCGGTGGCCCGAACGCTCACGTCCTGCCCGTTCCGATGATGAATATTCTCAACGGTGGCTCCCACGCTGATTCCGGCGTGGATGTCCAGGAGTTCATGATTGCTCCGATCGGCGCAGAGTCCTTCTCCGAGGCGCTGCGCCAGGGTACTGAGGTCTACCACGCCCTCAAGAACGTCATCAAGGACAAGGGACTGTCCACCGGTCTGGGCGACGAGGGCGGCTTCGCTCCGTCCGTCGAGTCCACCAAGGCTGCACTCGACCTCATCGTTGACGCAATCAAGAAGGCCGGTCTGAAGCCGGGCGAGGACATTGCTCTGGCACTCGACGTTGCTTCCTCCGAGTTCTTTAAGGATGGCAAGTACCACTTCGAGGGCGGCGAGCACACCGCTGAGGAGATGGCCAAGGTCTACGAGGATCTCGTTGCCAACTACCCGATCGTCTCCATCGAGGACCCGCTGCAGGAAGATGACTGGGAGGGCTACACCAAGCTCACCGCAGCCATCGGTGACAAGGTCCAGATCGTGGGCGATGACTTCTTCGTCACCAACCCGGCCCGCCTCCAGGAGGGCATCGAGAAGAAGGCAGCCAACGCACTGCTGGTGAAGGTTAACCAGATCGGCACCCTGACCGAGACCTTCGACGCCGTCGAGCTGGCTCACCGCAACGGCTACCGCACCATGATGTCCCACCGTTCCGGCGAGACCGAGGACACCACCATTGCTGACCTCGCGGTTGCCCTCAACTGCGGCCAGATCAAGACCGGTGCCCCGGCACGTTCTGAGCGCGTGGCCAAGTACAACCAGCTGCTGCGCATCGAGCAGGAGCTCAGCGACGCAGCCGTCTACGCCGGCCGCTCCGCATTCCCGCGCTTCCAGGGCTAATTTCTAGGAGTAGCCGGGAACCGGCCACTCGCTGAGATAGCGTCGAAGCGAAAGGTGTCACAGGAAACTGTGGCACCTTTTTTCGTCGGGGTGGCCTCCATAGCGCTGTGGCGCATGTTATTTCTGAGACACGACGCGCGCCGCGCACTACCTGGGCTGTAGCGGGATACAATGACTTCCCGATGGCACGCACTACTTCTTCCCGCACGAAGCGCCGGAACACCGTTCCGGTCCACACGCGTGCCCGCGACGCTCAGCGCACCAAGCCGAAGAAGAATCCGTCCCAGCCTAAGGGGCTCGACATTCTGGGAGTGGGCGTCATTATCGCCGTCGTGCTCATAGTCCTCTTATCCATTGCCGTTCCGCTGCGCAATTACTACCATGGCCAGTCGGAGATAGCGCGCCTGGAAAGCTCTATTGCCGCCAAGCAGGAGCAAAAGGAAAACCTCCTCACCGAGATTGATAAGTATCGATCCGAGGAATACGTCAAACAAGAAGCACGTCGTCGCTTCGGTGTGATGGATGAAGGAGAAACCGCGTTCCGCATCATGGATCCGCGGATGGACTCAGGCGATACGGTGACCTCGGAACGCCGCGAGGACGTCGACGAGCGCGCGTGGTACACGGTGCTGTGGGATTCGGTGTCACAGGATGCTGAGACCCCACCGAACACTGAAACCCCACCGGAAGCGGAGAACCCGCCGGAAGACTTAGTCGAAGCTCCTGCTGAATAGGACGCACCCGCGCCTCCGTGTCACAATGGTTCCTATGACCGTGACCGATGCTGATCTTGAAGTCGTCCGCGAACAATTGGGCCGCACTCCGCGCGGCGTCGTGGACATTGCTTACCGCACCCCCGACGGAGCTCCTGCCGTGATTAAGACGGCGCCTAAGCTTCCCGACGGCACTCCGTTTCCTACCCTCTATTACCTCACTGATCCGCGCCTGACCGCCGAGGCATCGCGCCTTGAAGTTGCCCACGTCATGAAATGGATGGAGCAGCGTCTCGCCGCGGATGAGGACTTGCAGAAGGACTACCAGGCAGCGCACGAACACTACCTGGAAACCCGCAATGCCATGGAGGACTTGGGCACTGATTTTTCCGGTGGCGGCATGCCTGAGCGCGTTAAGTGCCTCCACGTGCTTATTGCTTATGCCTTGGCAGAAGGCCCTGGTCGGGTGCGCTTTGGCACCGAGGCCGTCGCGATGGCTGCAGAACACGGTAAACTCCGAGGAAGCGCCATCCCGGAGGATTGGCCCACCGTGGGGGAACTGGGCATTGATATGACCCGGTTTGATTTTTCTAACGCCGGTTAAGAGAAAGGCTAGCCTTATGACTCGCGTCGCTGCTGTCGACTGCGGAACCAACTCCATCCGCCTGCTCATCAGTGAGATCCAAGAGGATGGCAAGATTCGGGATATCTCCCGCACGATGGAGATCGTCCGCCTCGGACAAGGCGTCGATGCCACCGGTGAGTTCGAGCCAGAAGCACTCGCACGGACTCGTGCGGCCCTTGAAGAATACGTCAAGCAGATGAAATTTGAGAAGGTTGAGCGCGTGCGGATGGTGGCAACCTCGGCAACACGTGATGCCAAAAACCACCGCGAGTTCTTCGATATGACCGAGGAGCTTCTTGGTCAGGTCCAGCCGGGTGCCCGCGCGGAGATCATTTCCGGGGAGGAGGAAGCACTGCTGTCCTTCACCGGTGCGGTGGGGGACCTGCGCTCTGAGAAGGGGCCCTACTGCGTCATCGACTTGGGCGGCGGTTCGACGGAGTTCGTCGTCGGGACAATCGACGGCGAGATTCTCGGCTCCCACTCTGCGCAGATGGGGTGCGTGCGACTCACTGAGCGCATGATGCGCAACGATCCGCCTACCGAAGCAGAGATTGAGATCGCTACTGATTACGTCGCTGAACGCATGGCTGAAGTGGAAAAGATCGTGCCCATCGACAAAGCCCAAACCTTTGTCGGCTGCGCCGGTACCTTCACGACGCTCTCGGCGCTGGCTCAGGGCATGGAACGCTACGATGCTGACTCCATCCACGGATCCGAGCTGCGCTTCGACGCTCTGCGGGTACTCACCCGGCAGATGATCGGTTTGTCCTCGGACGTGAGGGCCCTCAACCCCGTCATCCACCCGGGCCGCGCCGATGTCATCGGCGGCGGCTGCGTGGCCGTGGAGGGCATCATGACGATGATTGAGCGCAACAGTGATGCTCGTTCCTTCTTCATCAGTGAGAAGGACATCCTCGATGGCATCATTAGCGGCCTTGTCGCAAACTAAGCGAACTAGGCCGGTACCGTCCCGCGGACCGGCACAGTTCTACGGTTGCCGACCCTATTTTCGGCATGTGTCCACCCGTGCCCTAAGATAAGTGGGCACGGTTTGGCCCCCATAGCCCAATCGGCAGAGGCAGTCGACTTAAAATCGATTCAGTGTGGGTTCGAGTCCCACTGGGGGCACCATGACCAGCGGAAATGCTGGAAAAATTGGAGCAAAAAGTGAAAACCCTCTAAAAACCCTCTAAAAAATCGCTAGACAACACAGTTTTGCTGGAACTGTGTCTCTGACTCACAAGCCCCTAGCGGTACCGCCCCTGCATTCGGGCCGTGCTTTCAGCGTCGGGATCGGTTGTTGTGATGCGGGGTTTGTCTACTGATAGATGGAGCCGTCTGGGTCGGCAGCTCGGACTATATCTTCTACTGCGGAGCACAGGTCTGGGTCATCAATGTATCCGTCTTGGCAGCCGTGGTAAGTCTGGATTTCGCCCGAGGTTGGGTTACGGGCGCCATTATCTGCAGTGCCGTATCCACATGTTGCCGCCGGGCCGACGCATTCCTCAGTTTCTTCTAGTCCGGCCTGGCCCTCATTTTCGAGGTACTGCTCGCCGCCTCGGGTGTCGAAACACCATTGAGAGTAAGAGACTGTGCCATCTGACCATCGTGCTGGGCCAGGGGTGCCCTCAAGGCATTCCACGACGGTGGGTTCCGCGGGTACTTGTTCTACTGCTACAGGAGCGTCGGATGCGGGAAGTTCTGGGTCAGGTTGTGCCTCTTCCACGTGGGACTCTGGTTCCGTGGATGTGGAGGCGTCTGCGGGGGAGGTACTGGACGGGCTTGTGCTTGGTGGCGCCTCGTCGGGCCCAGTTTCGTTGTTGCTAGTACTCGTTGGGCTTGGTTCAGGTGCGGGCCCGGTGCTGCAACTGCCGAGGGCAAAAGCAATAGCAGCAACCGCAAGGCTAAATTTCTTCATGCTGCTTGCCGCCTTCCATTGAAGTGATAGTGAATGAAAAGAACCCTAGCCTCTTCGTAGCGTCCTTGGACGAGGAGCGGGGAGAAGACCTCACAGTCCTTAGCCAAGGACACAGTGTGCTACCGCAGTGCAGCGGTGCTTCCCGACGTTTCGTTGGCACGTGTGGACAATTTTGCGAATTTTGGGATTTTTGGGAACTTCCTAGCAATGGGGCACGTTGATCCCAGTGAAATGACAAACACGGCACCCCCTCCGGGGCTGCTTTTAGAGAAAGACTGTGAAAGGAATCGGGATTCGCGTGCGTTCTAGTAACCCCGTGATGAGTTCCCTCTCGTCCAGCCAAAGCCAGACCCAGGGTAATCCCTACGGGCAGAGTGACAATCCATTCAGCCAAGAAAACCGCAGCGCTGATCGTCCGCTGACGGTTGATGATGTCGTGACCAAGACTGGCATCACCTTGGGCGTCATTATCGTTATGGCCGTACTCAACTTCGCTATTGGTGAGTTGATCAACCCGGGCATCTCAATGATTCTTACCTTGGTTGGTGCGCTGGGCGGTTTCGTTACTGTTCTGGTCTCAACGTTTGGTAAGAAGTTCGGATCTGCTGCGGTGACGTTGATCTACGCAGTGTTTGAAGGCCTTTTCGTGGGCGGATTCTCGCTCATGTTTGCCGGCGTATCCTTCGGTAACTCCGATGGTATGGCGCTTATCGGCCAGGCCATCATGGGCACCGTTGGCGTATTTATCGGCATGCTGATGGTCTACAAGACCGGTGCAGTCAAGGTCACCCCGAAGTTCAACAAGATCATGTTCGGCCTCATCGCCGGCGTGGCTGTGATGGCGCTGGGCAACTTGCTGGGTGCCATCTTCTTCGGCTTTAACCCGCTGCGTGATGGCGGCATGCTCGCCATCATCTTCTCCCTCGTCTGCATCGTGCTGGCGTCCCTGTCCTTCATGACGGACTTCGATCAGGCTGACCGTCTCATCCGCCAGGGCGCTCCGGCTCAGTATGCTTGGGGCATCGCTCTCGGCTTGGCTGTGACCCTGGTCTGGCTCTACACCGAGATTCTCCGTCTGCTGAGCTACTTCAGGGACTAGCCTCGGCACCGCCTTTAAGAACCGGCGGCCGGCACCCACAACGACTTCTGGGTGCCGGCCGCCGGTTTTCTATGTCCAGTTCGCTTGCAACTACAACCCCCGTGGGGAAGCAAGGCGCTCAGTGCTGCGCGATAGGTGGCGATGTCCTAGGCATGAGAAGAGTGCCTTCCCCATTGTTAGTACACGTGTGCCAGGGGTCTTGCGATTATTTGTGTGCCTCAATTGGCAATTTCTCACCTTGCCAGGCGGGGCGCGAAGAGAAAGAAACAAGCCTTGCAAAAAGTGCAAATCGGCGAGAAGATGCCGTTGTCTTGGGAGAAATGTTCGATCACCCAAGTCGGAAAAACGGATGGAGAATCCCGTCCACGGTGTTCCGGAGTGAACTTTGGCAGCAGTACGGCGTGTGGCCTGGATTCACTTTCTACGACTGGTTGCCACCCTTCTCCATGGAAGTTATACAAGGTCATAGGTGGTTTTATGGACACTTGCGTGGATGAATCTGGTACTTACTTCCGAAACGCGTGATGGGGTCGTGCCTGCAGGGTGAAAAACGACAATCGAATGTTAACAGTGTTGTAATTAGGGGGCACCTGCATGGTCATAATCGGCAGCGCAGGCACAAGAGTCTCACGGCGCGCACTCACAATTTTTACAGGCGACGACCAGCACCTATTTATGAACCTTTTATTACTCGCATCTAATACATCATTATTTGCAACCCATTGAAAATGGACTATGTGGGGTTGGCGCGACATATTGCGCATTCTCGTGCATTCTGGTCGCAGAAGCCGCTCGCTGAGCTTGGCTCTGGCGAAGGGCTTCTGATAGTCAGAAAAGTTGGTTGAAGGGAAACCATGAAGCGAATCGGGGGCCTTGCGTTGGTGGCGGTTTGTATAGGGGTGCTTTCAAACTGCGCAGCTCCGCTGGGCCTTAGTGCTCGCGACAATGGTAAAAACTCGGGGGGCTTTAGCAACTTTTCTGGCGACATGTCCGGCGGTGGCTCAGTGGACTCGGGGGTCGCTGAAGCCACCGCCACGAAGGTGCGAGAGTCTCAAGCTTCAAGCAGTGAGTCTCGTGCGGGCGGTGGGGTACTACCGCCACTTGGTGAATTTGATCGTACGGAGCCTGGCTTCCAGGTGTTTGATCCATGTTTAGAAATACCCGGCGAGACTTTTTCGGAGTTGAAGCTGCAGATGACTTCGGAGCCGGAAAAGGAGTCAGGGTACAGGACCTGCTTCTTCTCAAAGGACTTGGGTAATGGAAGGGAGGCCGCCATTGCTTTGGCAGCGCAGCATGAAGGAATGGACCGTATTCGTGAGCTCTATCCTGAGGCGTATTTCGGCCCGGACAATGCTCAAGAAGGCATCTATACGGTAGAGGACACATTTATTAAGGGTGCGACTTGCACCTCTTACGTCGAGACAACTCGGGGTGTCATTTCGGTTGCATGGACCGAACTGCGAGCTGATGTCTCTATGCAGGAAAAATGTGAACAATCGAGAAAATTATTGTTAGAACTATTATGAATTAAGGGGCTCGGGGAAATGATCATCAATCAGAATGCACTAGCTCAAGAAGTAGCGCGTGTAGCAGATTTGGGAATGAAGGTTGAGAATGCGTCTGGCAGGGCACATAGCCCCCTTGACGGAGGATTCTCTCCAGTTACTGGCTTAAGCGAAGTCGGCGCAATCCACCAACGCGTGCTGGCAACGGACCCGGGGTCGGCGCGTAATTCTTTGGAAGGGTTTAGAGGACAGGTTTCTTGGCTTGGGGAGGCGCTCCAGACCGAGCTCGCCGGCTTCGAATCACAGGATGAACTCAACAGCAGAGGGCTGGATGTCGCAGACGCCGGTGGCGGGGGCGCGGCGGAGGCGATGCCGATCGTGTCGCAACCAGATCCGGGATATAGCCCATTTGGGTTTACGGTTCCGATCGTTGACACCGGTGCATCAATCATGGGACTGGCATCCAACTTGTTCAGCACCCGTTTCTGGGATGTCTCGGAAGCGAATGCGCGGTGGGGAGCCTTGAGTGGAGAAGTCGCCGATATCGTAGCGGGGCTGGAAAACTCGGCCGCGTCGTTGGAGGAGGAGAATGATAGCGAAGCCACCACGCGAGCGGCCCAGAAGATTCGTGAAGTTGCGAAGGCGGGCACACACTTCATTGCCAATGCCGAGGTCATGCAACAAAAGCTGTTCGGCTTCCAAGCGCAGCTAATGAATGTGCAGCCAGAGGCAATCGCCTTGGCCTTCGAGGTAGCAGCAATTCCAGATCCCGTCGCACGCGAGGCCGCAGAACAGGCGGCGTTGGGATATATGCAGGGCGTGCTTCAACAGCAGGTTATTGCCGCCATGCCCTATCAGCACGCGCTCATGGATGCGGCACCACCCAGCGGTGGTGGGGATGTCAGTACCCAATTCGGCGCGGTCGCAGGTGATGGATCCCGCTACACCACGGAAGGCGTTGCCTGGCCGCAGCAGATTGCTGAGGCGATGGAAAGCGGCGCCGTCGGGCCAGGTTCCTTCGGCGTTGCAGACGGTGAAATCCAGGGGCTTGAAAGCGTTGGGATGGATGCTGGTGACATCGCGAAGTTTCATAGCGCATTGCATGATCGTGGACGCACGATCCTCAGCGAGTTGGGTTTCGGAGATTCGTTGGCACCCGTTAGTGCGGCGGACGTGAACACGTCGGCCGCGAGCGCAGGCGTAGGAACACTGAACCCGTCTCATGCTGGTATTCCGGGGACGTCGGCAACTCAGATTGGCGCGCCGAACATTGGTGCTGGTTTGAGCGGGCTAGGAGGTCTGGGCAGCGGTGTCGGTGGGCAGGGGCTTGGCGCCGTTGGCTTGGCGAATGCCCGCGGCAACGCGCTGCCTGGGGGCGTTGCTGGACTCGGCGGCCGGGGGCTGGGCCGGTTGCCGGAGATGTCGGCGAATCCGACGACCGCCGCGGCGGGGCTGGGCGGCTTCGGTACTGCGCCCGGTGGACCGCAGACGGGTACGCATCCGGTTATCGGTGGCCTACCCGGGGCCGTAGCGGGGACTGGACTGAAGAGGGACGGAAGGGCGTCGCTAAGCGGAGGCAGTATGGCCGGAGGCGGAGTGATCGGCGGCACTGGTGGTGTTGGCGGCGTCGGCGCCGGCAGCGCCGGTGGTGTCGGTAACGCTGGCGGTACAAACAGTGTCGTAGGTGCCGCTGGGGGAGCGGGCGCCGCGAAGGCTGGCGGCGGACAAACCCGCGGCGCGGGGATGCGGATGATGCCCATGATGGGCGGCGCAGCCCGCGGCGGTGAAAGCGAAAAGAGGATCAAATCCGTCACAACGCAGGTTGAGCGCGATCCGAACCGCCGAGATCTCCTCGGTGAAGCGCCCGCGGTGCTGCCCGGGGTCATCGGCGAGTGGGCCCGGGAAGAAAACTAGGGGACTGGGGGTGAGGGATTTTCTCATAACCTCATAACGCTGAAAGCGGCGCCCGAATATCGGGACGCCGCTTTCGCTCTAAGCTGACGGTGAGTCTACTGCTGAACCGGAGCGGTGGTGTACTCGGCCGGAGCAACCTCAGTCTCAGCCGTGGCTTCAGTCTCAGCCGTTGCTGCGGTGGACTCGGATGCACCAGCTCCCGGGGCCTCACCGGTGAAGGTGGCGCCAGTGTCGACCTTCTTAGTGGAATCCTGCTCGCTCGGCGGGTGGCAAGCGGCCAGGGTGAGTCCAGCGGAGACAACCAGACCAGCGGCAGCGAAACGAGTGAACTTCTTCATGTGATAAAACTCTTTCTCAGAAAAACGATGACCTAAGAGCAGTATAAATTAGGACTTGCGCGGAGTTGCGGCCTTTGCGGAATCATAAGGCGCCGCGGAGACCACGGTCACCGACAAGGTCTTGCCGTTCGGCGCGGTGTACTCGCGGGTTTCGCCCTCAGCAGCACCCAGGAGGGCAGCACCCAGCGGGGACTGCTCGGAGTAGGTCTCCAGATCCTTGTTATCGGAGGCCGCAGCGCGGGTACCGATAAGGAAGGTCTCGCGGTCTTCCTTGTCACCGTTGTAGTAGACGTGGACGACAGAACCGATGTGGGCGACGCCTTCCTGGACGGCGGTGCGCTCGGTGGTGGAGTTAGCCAGAACCTCGGAGATCTGCTTGATGCGGGCCTCTTCCTGGTCCTGCATTTCGCGGGCGGCGTCGTAACCCGCGTTCTCCTTTAGGTCACCCTCCTCGCGGCGCTCATTAATCTCCGCGGCGACGACCGGGCGGTGGTCGATGAGGGCCTGCAGCTCGGCCTCGAGCTTGGCCTTGGTTTCCGGGGTGATGTACTGCTTCTGCTGCTCAGCCATAGTGCAACCTTCCGTTGACGGTTCCTGATGAACGGTTTTATTTGTTAAAGACTGGGCCTAAAAGCGCAGGTGGCGCGGCCCATTCAGAACGCTCAACATACTAGCATAGCTGGGCTTTTACTCGGCGTTTGCCTCACCCGCAGAATCCATGGTGCTGATATCGAGGTAGGAGGGGATATTTCCGGAGCAGCCGTAGACGCCACCGGCGACGGCAGGGTGATTGGTAGGGATGTCCACGGCGACGCGCTGGGCGGCTTCGCCGCCAGCCGGCACGGCAATTTCGCGGCGGCCCACCTCTGCCTTGGAATAGTCAAAAGCCTGCACGATGCAATAGGCAGGCTCCTCCACGCGGTTGCGGGTGATGTCTACCCACACGCGGGCGGTATCGTCGGAAAGAATCTCGTGGGTGACATAGGAGATGTCCGCGTTAATTTTCTGTTGGCTGCGCACGTACTGCACGCCAAAGACGACGGCCGCCACCAGCATGCCCAGGAAAATCAGGACTAGGGCCCGATTGGTCCAGGATTTCCCCGTGTGAGCAGAGGAGGACGAGGAACCGTAGCGAGACCGTGAGCGTGCGGAGCGAGAAGCAGGTTGGGCGTCAGACATGAGTCTGATTCTATCCAACGGTCGCTACGAAGTTACTATCCACTAGACTGGGCCTCTGTTTAAAGAAGCGATGTAGGGAGATGTATCACCCAGTGAGTACAAAGCGCCTTTTGGCTATTCACGCGCACCCTGACGATGAATCCTCGAAGGGTGCTGCGACGACCGCAAAGTATGCTGCGGAAGGGGCGGAGGTCCTCGTCGTGACCTGCACCGGCGGTGAGCGGGGGGACATCATCAACCCAGCCATGGACCGCCCTGGCGTCCTCGAGAACATGGGCAGTATTCGTCGTGAAGAAATGTCGAAGGCCGCCGCCTCCTTGGGAGTACAGCACCGGTGGCTCGGACACGTGGACTCGGGCCTTCCGGGTAATCCGTTGGCGCCCAATATTAAGGACCTGCTGCCTGAGGGCTGCTTTGCTCTCAAAGAAGATGATGATGTGGCCCAAGAGCTCGTGGAGATCATTCGGGAGTTCCGCCCCCAGGTCATCATTACTTATGACGAAAACGGCGGCTATCCGCACCCGGACCATCTCATGGTCCACCGTGCTTCTATGTTGGCTTGGGAAAAGGCGGGCGATGCCGCGTACCACCCAGAATTGGGCGAGCCGTGGGAGCCGCAGAAGCTCTACTACACGCACGGTTTCGTGTACCAGAGGATGAAGATCTTTCACGACCTTCTAGTAGAAGAGGGAAAGATTAGCCCCTATGAGCCGATGCTGGCGCGCTGGGACACCGCTTTTGGTGACATCATGGCGCGCGTGACCACGCAGGTAGAGTGCGCGGATTACTTCCAAAACCGGGAGGACGCCCTGCGCGCGCACGCCACCCAAATCGATCCGGCTGGTGCTTTCCTCGCTACGCCCGTGGCCGTGCAGCAGGAGCATTGGCCAACGGAGGAGTTCGAGTTGGCCAAAACCCGTGTGTCGACCTCGCTGCCGGAGGATGACCTATTTGCGGGAATCCCGGAAGTAGGGGAATCTTAAAGTATGAACGCTTTGTACTTCGCGGCGCATGACGTCGCCCTGCTCGCCCAAGGGAGCCAAAGCGGGCCGGTGGGACCGGAGTTCGGTAAGGCCTCGCCCATTGGTTTGCTGATCCTCGTTCTCATGGGAGTGGCCGTCCTTTTTGCAGGCTGGAACTTTCACCGCCGCTATTCGCGCTTCCGCCGCCGCACCATGTTCGCGCAGGATCATGGCATCGATCCTTTTGATGATGAGGCGGTCGATGCGGCAATGAAGGAAGCCGGCATCCTCGATAACAGCAAGAAGTCCATCTTTTAACGCAGAGGACGTTTCCCCACCGTGAAGTTCCTAAGCCAGCTCCTATACCCCCTGTATGAGGCGCGCCTAACGCGTGAGATTAAAAACAAACCGCAACCACGCCACGTGGCAATCATGGCGGATGGCAATCGCCGCTGGGCGCGCGAGGCGGGCTTTACGGATATCAGCCACGGCCACCGGCAAGGCGCGCGGAAGATCAGTGAGATGATTTCGTGGTGCCAAGGCACCGACATCGAAGTCGTCACTATCTACTTGCTGTCGACGGAAAACTTGAAGCGCAGCGAGCAAGAAGTGCAATTGCTCTTCGACATCATTTCGGATGTCGTCACGCACCTCTCCCAGGGTGACTTGGACTGTCAGATCCGTCTCGTCGGGCACTTAGATCTGCTCCCCGAACAGGTCACAGCCAAGATGCAGAGTGCGGCTGAGGCTACCGAGGATCACCAAGGCGTCATCGTCAATATCGCGGTGGGCTACGGCGGGCGCCAAGAAATTGTGGATGCCGTGCAGAACCTGATCCGCAGTGAAGCACGCAAGGGGCTGAGCGCTGAAGAAATCGCGGAGAACGTGACTGCGGAGGCCATCACGGGCAACCTGTACACCAAAGGGTTGCCGGACCCCGACCTCGTCATCCGCACTTCCGGTGAGCAGCGGCTGTCCGGGTTCCTTCTGTGGCAGGCAGCCTATTCCGAGATTTGGTTCACGGATACCTACTGGCCAGCATTTCGCCGGGTGGATTTCCTGCGCGCCTTGCGCGACTATTCTCAGCGCTCGCGCCGCTTTGGGCGCTAACCGGGATACGCTGCCTAGAGCTTGCGCATCCTGACCTGTTCCACCAAATGGTGTGAGCCTTTGCGCAGAACCAGGGAAGCGCGCACCCGGGTGGGCAAAATATTCTCAATGAGGTTGGGCAGGTTGATGGACTGCCAGATCTCACGTGCCTGCGCGTAGGCTTCCTCATCCGTCATGTCCGCGAAGGAAGCGAAGTGCGCGCCCGGCTCGCGGAAGGCAGTGTGCCGGAGTTTGAGGAAGCGGTCGATGTACCACTTCTCAATGTCGTCCACGCGGGCATCGACGTAGACAGAGAAGTCAAAGAGATCCGACACCATGAGGGTTGGCCCGGTCTGCAGGACGTTGAGGCCTTCCAGGATGAGGATGTCCGGTTGCCGGACCTCTTGGAATTCATCGGGGACGATGTCATAGGACACGTGCGAATACAGCGGTGCGGTAACCAGTGGTTTGCCGGATTTAACGTCGGTAACAAATCGCATGAGCGCGCGGCGGTCATAAGACTCCGGATAGCCCTTGCGCTGCATTAGCCCATGCTCTTTGAGGTAGGCGGTGGGGTAGAGGAAACCATCGGTGGTGACGAGGTCGACCTTCGGGTGGGAATCCCAGCGTTCCAAGAGCACTTGGAGCAAGCGCGCCGTCGTCGATTTACCCACGGCGACGGAGCCGGCGACGCCGATGACGAAAGGCACGTGCGTCGGTGGGTTACCCAAAAAGGCCTCGGTGGCGGCGGTGAGTTTCTGGCGGGCCTCCACCTGCATGTGAATGAGACGGGATAGCGGCAGATAGACTTCAGCCACCTCGGTGAGATCGATGCGGTCACCAATACCACGGAGTTTTTCCACCTCGGTGGCCGTCAACACCTGTGGCATGGATTTACGCAGGGCACGCCACGTATCGCGGTCAAAATCGAGGTACGGGCTCGCATCGGTCATTCGCGCCATGCCGACTATTGTCGCACTGCATCCGGCGCCTCGTGCAATTGCCCCGAATGAAAAGATTCTTAGAGGCCCCCGCGCGGGGGATAGGGGCGTTAGGATGTAGAACTAGCTTCGGCGATTTCTAAAGTCGGTGGTGTTGTGCTGCGAGCGGGCGCCGCTGGCTATCTTGACCATCTGTAGGAAGGGACACCACGCTTTCATGACGACTACGAACAATTCAGACGTGCGCTACCAGGAGATGCGCGATCTTGACCCCGAGGTCTTCGATGCTATTTCCGGTGAGATTGCTCGTCAGCGCGATACCCTCGAGATGATTGCTTCGGAGAACTTCGTCCCCCGCGCCGTTCTGCAGGCGCAGGGTTCTGTTCTCACCAACAAGTACGCAGAGGGCTACCCGGGGCGCCGCTACTACGGCGGCTGCGAGCACGTTGATGTCGTGGAGGACCTGGCTCGCGATCGTGCCAAGGCGCTTTTCGACGCCGAATTTGCCAACGTCCAGCCGCACTCCGGTGCTCAGGCCAACGCTGCGGTGCTGGCGTCGCTGATCCAGCCGGGTGACAAGATCATGGGCCTGTCCTTGGCTCATGGTGGTCACCTGACCCACGGTATGAAGCTGAACTTCTCCGGCAAGCTTTACGACGTTGCCGCGTATGAGGTCGACCCGGAGACCATGCGCCTCGACATGGACAAGGTCCGCGAGCAGGCTCTGGCTGAGAAGCCGCAGGTGATCATTGCTGGTTGGTCCGCCTACCCGCGGACCATCGACTTTGAGGCCTTCCGCTCCATCGCCGATGAGGTCGGCGCCTACCTGTGGACGGATATGGCGCACTTCGCGGGCCTCGTGGCCGCCGGTCTGCACCCCTCCCCGGTGCCGCACTCCGATGTTGTGTCTTCCACCGTGCACAAGACGCTTGGTGGCCCGCGCTCCGGAATTATCTTGGCCAAGCAGGACTTTGCCAAGAAGATCAATTCCAACGTCTTCCCGGGCCAGCAGGGTGGTCCGCTGATGCACGTCATCGCGGCAAAGGCTATTGCTCTCAAGATTGCGGCCACCGAGGAGTTCAAGGAGCGCCAGGAGCGCACCCTGGAGGGCGCTCGCATTCTGGCTGAGCGTCTGACCGCTGAGGATTGCACCAAGGCGGGCGTCGACGTCCTCACCGGCGGCACCGACGTGCACCTCGTCCTAGCGGACCTGCGCAACTCCGAGCTCGATGGCCAGCAGGCAGAGGACCTCCTCCACGAGGTGGGCATCACCGTGAACCGCAACGCGGTTCCGAACGATCCGCGCCCGCCGATGGTCACCTCCGGCCTGCGCATTGGCACCCCGGCCCTGGCCACCCGCGGTCTTGACACGGCGGCCTTCACCGAGGTGGCGGATGTCATCGGTACCGCGCTGGCAAATGGCAAGAACGCGGACGTCGCCAAGCTGCGCGCCCGCGTGGAGAAGGTCGCCGCGGACTTCCCGCTGTACGACGGCCTTGAGGACTGGAAGCTGGTCTAAGCTTCCGAACGCTCCTCGGCGTGAGCTTTCCGGGCGGCCTCGAGCCACTCGGGCATTGCGCTGAGGAGCTCTTTGATTTCTGCGGTGGTGAGAGGGCGATCCATGTCGTTCTTCTTCAGCGCGGTCACGGAAATGCCCAGCTTCTGTGCCACCACCGGGCGCGGGTGCGGGCCCTCGCGGCGCAGGGTGGCCAGCCACTCCGGCGGGTTCTCCTGCAAGTCGCGCAATTGCGCGTGCGTTACTGCAATGGCTTGAAACTCCTCCGGGGCGGCCGGCAGGTAGATGCCCAGCTTCTTAGCCGCGGTTTGCGCGCGCATGGCGGTACCGGAAGGCTGCTGGGTTTCGTTGGCTGGGGTTTCATTATTCGGGGTATCAGTCACGCTCACCACGCTAGCAGCACCGTAGTATGAGGTGCATGCTCCGCCTTGTCTTTTGCACTGGTACAGAACCCGGTAAATGGTTTCGCCGCTACCGTGACTCGCATTCTCTCGAGTCCCTGGTGACCGCCGACGCCGATGATGCGATGGCGGCTCTTCTTGCCCAGGAAGCTGACCTTGCTCTGACCCGCCTGCCAGATCTACGGGTCGATGACAGCTTCCATGTGGTTCGGCTGTACGAGGAAGCGCCTGGGATCGCAGTTCCGAAGGATTCCGTGTACGCCGAGGTAGGGGAGGACATTACACCGGAGGATGTCGCCGAAGAGATCGTGAATTACCGGATTGCGCAGGATGGCAGCGTCGACGTCCCTGCCCTGCGTACCGCTCTCCAAGTTGTGGCAGCCAACGTGGGCGTGGCCATCGCACCTCGACCGCTGCTGAAGGTGCTCAGCAAGAAGCAAGTCGTGGCACTGGGCTTGGAGGATCCCACTGTTGCGCGCACGGAGATCGCTTTGGTGTGGCGCCGAGCAGACGATGGTGACGAGATTCAGGATTTCGTCGGCGTGGCGAAGGGAAGGACGCGGAATTCTTCCCGCAATGTTGCTGAGAAGCGCAGTGCCCGTGACAAAGCAAAGGCTAAACAAGCACGCAGAAAGTCGCAAGGAAAGTCTCACAAGGGCTCGATTTCCAAACCGTTATCGAAAAGATATAGGGGGTCTCAGCAGCGGAAACGTAGATAAGGAAGGCTCTTTGTTGTCAAATCATAGGTGCATCGGTGGCGGGGCGGCCGCGGCCGAGCCTACGGTGGACTTTGTTCTCAACAAAAGTACTTAGAACAGTGCTCAACAAAAGAGAAAGGTTTAGATAATGAAGAAGATGACTCGTCGTTTCGCTGCTGGTATCGCCGCTGCGACCCTTTCCCTGGGTGTCGTTGCCTGCTCCGATGCTGAGGACGCCGCTAAGGACGCTGGCGACGCTGCACAGTCCGCCGCGTCCGATGCTACCGATGCTGCCGGTTCCGCTGCTAACGAGGCAAAGGACTCTATCAACGGTTCCGAGTCCGCTGAGGCTTCTGATTCTGAGGCTTCCGATTCCGAGGGCGCTGACTCCTCTGAGGCGGAGTCTTCCGATTCGGGTTCCGCTGATTCTGAGGGTGCCGAGGGTGATAAGGAGAGCGTCTCCACCGCTAACGGTGATGTAGAGGTCCCTGCCGACTTTGCGCAGGCCATCAAGGACAAGGCCGCCGAGTGGGGCGATCCGGAGTCCATCGAGTCCACCGATGCCGGTAGCGTTGCTACCTTCGCCAAGGACAAGCTGCTGGCATTCAGCGAGGGAGATGGCTCCCAGCCGATCATCGGCAAGATCGCTGAGACTTGGACCGAGGAAGGCGGCTTGGACAGCAAGGTTGGTCTGCCGACCGCCCCGGAGAAGGCCGAGGGCAACGGCTGGGTACAGGAATTCGCCAACGGCACCATCTCCTGGATGCAGGGTGAGTCCGGCGAGTACGAGGCCACCATTAACTAAGAGGGCTCACAATAGAGCCAGCTTTCTAAGAAATGCTCCGCACTGTAAAACCAGTGCGGAGCATTTCTTTGTGGTTTGTGAGGGAGCGAGCCGACTGGTGGGGATGGTGTGGCTCTGGGGATTGTCGTTTTAATACTGTTCATCTTGCACCCATGTAATTTCAACCTTTGCTCTCTAGCGTGGACGGTGTCCGGAGGTTCACAGGAACGTCCGGACAGTTCGAAAAACCACCAGCTTCACCATGCCCACCCAGGTCGTTGAGTTGGGGCGGGCATAACAAGGGAGAACCCTGCCGCTATGACCAATCCTTCCGTCCTGACCGAGCAGCCGCACGAGGCCGCTGTGGTTACCAAGACCTATGTCATCGATACCTCCGTCCTTCTCTCCGACCCTTGGGCGTTGCGTAAATTCGCAGAGCACGATGTGGTGCTGCCCATCGTCGTTATCTCTGAGTTGGAAGGAAAACGTCATCACCCGGAGCTTGGCTGGTTCGCCCGCCAAGCTCTTCGCTTTTTGGAGGACCTCCGCGCTACCTATGAGGCGCTGGATCAGCCTCTTCCCGTCAACGCCGCGGGCGGAACGCTGCGCGTGGAGCTGAATCACCAGGATCAGTCCTTGCTGCCAGCGGCCTTCCGTGGGCCGGAGGGAGACCACCGAATCCTGGCCTGCGCGCTCAACCTGCAGCACGAGGGCAAGGACACCGTCCTGGTGACCAAGGATGTTCCGCTGCGCGTTAAGGCGGGCGCCGTGGGCCTGCAGGCAGATGAGTACCACGCGCAGGACGTTGTGCTCACGGGATACACCGGTATGGCTACGGTGCAGACCACCGCGGAGGTCATCGATGAGCTCTATGGGGAAGGCGAGGTGCTTATCGACGGATCAGTGACCACCGCCGGCACCCGCGTCGAGGACCTTCCGGTGCACTGTGGCGTGACGCTGCAGGCAGGCGGGCAATCAGCGCTGGGCCGCATGACAGCCGAGGGCGCAGTGCGCTTGGTACGCGGTGATGCGAATGTCTTTGGTCTCCAGGGGCGCTCGGCTGAGCAGCGGGTAGCTTTGGATCTGCTGCTGGATCCTTCCGTGGGCATCATGTCCATTGGAGGCCGTGCAGGTACCGGTAAGTCTGCACTGGCCTTGTGTGCCGGTCTAGAAGCTGTGCTGGAGCGTGGCGAACACCGCCGTATCGTGGTCTTCCGCCCGATGTATGCGGTGGGTGGGCAGTCCCTGGGATACCTGCCTGGCTCCGAGAGTGAGAAGATGAACCCGTGGGCGCAGGCGGTCTACGACACGTTGGAGGGTCTCGTATCGGAAAACGTCATGGATGAAGTCCAAGACCGAGGCCTCTTGGAAGTTCTCCCACTGACCCATATCCGCGGCCGCAGCCTGCACGATTCCTTCGTCATCGTCGATGAGGCCCAGTCGTTGGAGCGCAACGTGTTGCTGACTGTCTTGTCTCGCTTGGGGCGCGGATCGCGCGTGGTGCTGACCCATGACGTGGCGCAGCGAGATAACCTGCGCGTGGGCCGGCATGACGGTGTGCAGGCAGTCATTGAAAAGCTCAAAGGGCATGAGCTCTTCGCTCACATCACGTTGCAGCGCTCTGAGCGCTCTGCCATTGCGGAACTTGTCACCGATTTGCTGGAAGGTGAGAACTAACTCGTTCGCGAATGGCGATCTTGTAGGGGTCTGCTTGGCATTGGTCGTGCGTGCTCAGTAATAATTGTCCTATGAGCGACAACGCGAAAGACAAGAAGAAGGATTTCCGCATCCGTCCATTCACTGCGGCGGACTACCCGCAAATGCGCGAAATCTACGAGCAGGGCCTCAACACCGGCCACGCTACCTACGAGACCCGGTCGCTGACCTTCGAGGAGTTTAAGAACGTCAAGATCATGTCGTCAGTCTTCGTTGCGGTGGAGGCGGACGATGACTCGAAGGTTCTCGGCTGGGTCTGCGCTGCGCAAGCGTCTACCCGCACCGTGTTCCACGGCGTGGTGGAGGATTCCATTTACCTGAGCAAAGAGGCCCAGGGCCGCGGTATTGGCGGCGCCTTGTTGGATCAGCTCATCGAGGTATGCCGTGACCTGCACAAGTGGGCCATCCACTCATGGATCTTCCCGGAGAACGAAGGTTCTGCCGGGCTGCACAAGTCCCGCGGCTTCGTCAAGGTGGGCACCTACTCCCACATGGCAAAGATGACCTACGGCGAGCTCGCCGGCCAGTGGCGCGATACCGATGTATACGAGTTGCTTCTGCCTAAGCCGGAGGAAAAGAAGGCAGCAGCCAACGAGAAGAGGAAGTAATTATCTCACTTTTCTAATATCAGGGCAGGAGTGGGGATAGAATAGAACCTGTTCTCATCCACTCTCTATCGAAGGCGAATCATGTCTTTCCGCACCTCTGTGCTTGCCCTTTCTACCGCCGTAGCCGTGTCGACCGGTGCTTTTGTAGCGCCCGTTGCCACGGCTGCTGAGTTTCCACCTGCTGGCTCCGTTCCTGTAGCAGAGCTCAACGTTAACTATCCCGATGGCGCTCTGGCATATGTCTTTGCCGAGCCGGTCATGCAATCCGACATTGACTTGGTTACCCGCCAAGTTCGTCAGCTGCGCGGCAAGGCTTGGGATGCGAATCTTCCCTTCGACGGTGCAACGCTGCAGCAGGCAGCTGCCGCTGCGGGCTATCACACCCGTGAAGAGTATATGAATGCGATTTCTTGGGATCGTGGCCTTGAGCACGCGGTTTTGCAGCGCGCTGCGGAGGAGAATTTGGATTTCAACCACGAGCGGCTCCCTGGGGTAGGGGCCTTTGGGGTCATCGATAATCTGTTGGCCGGAGAAAATCTCACCACGGCAGACATGCCGGGCGCTATTGCATCGTGGTCGACGGATAGCAACCAAGGCTCCAGTGAGTGGGAACAGCTTGTTCGTGCAAACGGACAAAGGAATCCACAGAATGGCCACTTCTACTCGATCATTGATCCCGTTCACGTAACTTTTGCTCAGGCACAGGTAGGAAAGGTCACCGCAGGCTTCTTCTCCAATCGCGATATGCCGGGTGAACCCGCTCGCATCACCGGCCGCCACGCATTCCCCATCGCTGTGCCGGAAAGTGCAGTCAATGATGCCGAACTGATGACGACTGGAGGCACCTCGGTGGGAAGCCAAGGCAGCCTGGGCTTGAGCATCGATGGATTCTGGGGAGCGAAGCTAGGGGTGCCGGTGGCGTCGCCAAGCTCAAGCGATCCTGAGGTTCTTAAAGTCAACGAGGACGGTACCTACGAGGCTAAGTCGGAGGGAACCGTGACCGTCACCTTTAACACCTATGTGGTGCGCAATGGTCAGCCCCAGTTGTCGGACAACCAAGTCACCAAGATCGTGCAGGTGACCAAGAAGTCTCTTGCTGGAAACCTAAGCTCCGGTGGTGCGGATGCTGGAACCATCGTGGGCATCATTGCAGGCGTGCTTGCGCTCATTGGCGTAGCTGCCCAGGTGGCTCGCCAGTTGGGAATTCTGCGTTAAATACTCTGGTATGAAAAATCCTCGCTACGTCATTGTTCGTAGCGAGGATTTCTTGTTGTTGAGCGGGGACCGACGTCCTAGTCGATGGTCTCCTTGAGGTGCTCCTCCCGCACCGGCAGGATGAGCAGGAGAGCGATGATAGCCATCGGGACCATGAGCAGGATGACCGGGGTGAGGCCGTCGTTGTAGGCGTTGAGGATGACGTCGCGGATGGGGTCCGGAAGCTGTGCCACCATCGACGGGGTCAGGCTAGAGGAACCGCCGCCCTCAGCGCTGAACTTTTCTGCAAAGGGCGCGCCAGCCTTGCCCATGGAAGCAATGGCGGCAGGCATGTTGGCTGCCAACTCATCCTTCATGTTGTGGATGAACAGCGAACCCACCAAGGAGGCACCCATGGCGGAACCGATCTGGCGGAAGAAGTTGTTGGCCGCCGTTGCGGTGCCCACCAGCGCCACGGGGAAGGAGTTCTGAACGATGAGAACGAGCACCTGCATGACGAAGCCGAGGCCGATGCCGAAGACGAGGAACTCAGCGCCAAGTTGAGTCAGGGAGGTATCCACAGTCAGCTTCGACATCCAGAACAGCGCGCCTGCCGTAATGGCGAGACCGATGATGGGGTAGCGCTTGTAGTGGCCAGTTCGGGCGATGATGAATCCCACTGTGGTAGATGTGCCGATCATGCCGAGCATCATCGGGATCATCATGAGGCCCGCCTTGGTCGGCGTCAGTGTATGCACCATCTGCAGGTAGGTCGGCATGTAGCCCAGCACGCCGAACATAGCCAGCCCCAGCACCATGCCGGCGGCCGTCGTGAGCACCATGTTGCGGTTCTTAAACAGCAGAACTGGGATCAGAGGCTCCTTGGCCCGCTTCTCGACGAAGACCGTGATGACAGCACCGATCACAACGATGACGGCCAAGGTGAGAATGACGGGATCCGACCACTCGTACTGGGTGCCGCCCCAGGTGGTCATGAGGATGAGCGAGGCGGTCGTGATGGCAATGAACGTGGCGCCCAAGGCATCAAACTTGCGCAAGTCAGTATCACCAACGCGCAGGTGCAGAACGAGCACACAAACGGTCATGGCGAGAAGACCGAGGGGGATATTCATCCACAGGCCCCAGCGCCAGCCGGGACCATCAGTGAACCAGCCACCGAGGACTGGGCCGAGGACGGAGGACAGGCCGAAAACGCCGCCCATGATGCCCATGAACTTGCCGCGCTCACGTGCCGTGGTGACCTCAGCAATGATGGACTGGGAGGAAATCATCATGAATCCAGCGCCGAAGCCCTGAATCGCGCGGCCGATGATGAGCAGGTTCATAGAGTTGGCGAAGCCGCCCACGGCGGAACCGATGACGAAGGTGGCAATGCCGCCGATGTAGAGCCACTTGCGGCCCATCATGTCACCGAGCTTGCCGGAGATGGGCATAGCGATGGTCATGGTGACCAGGAAGGCGGAGATAACCCAGCTCATGTGGTCGACGCCGCCGAGCTCGCCGACGATGGTGGGCAGGGCGGAAGCGAAGATCATCTGCCCCAGGGAGCTCATCAACATGGTGAGCACGAGGGCAGAGAAGACGAGGGCAAGGTTGTTTTCCGGCTTGCCGTTGTCAGCGTGGGACGCTGACGGTTTCGCGGTAGCTACCATGAAAGTCCTTTCGAATAGTTGTTGATGAGCGTGAGTGCGGAGTCAAAGCGCTGCTCAAAGGGGATGTCGCAGCTGAAGTCTGGGGAGGTGGTGGCCAACCAGAAAGCCTCACGGATGGTGACAGCAATGAGGAGTGCCTCCGTGTGCGGGGAGACATCCGGCATGGTCTTTAATGCTGGCTCCTTCTCCAGCCGCTGGGTGAGTAGCTCAAGGACTTCGTTGGACTTGGCACGCTTTCTGCTTAAGGACGCCGCCGCTGCGTCCGCATCGCGGGAGATACGGCGGCGTCGCTCAGCAATCTCCCTGTTGGCGTGCTGTCCAATGAGGTGTTCTTTGATGAGGTCTACGGCCAGCTTGAAGAGGTTCTCCGTGGGAGTTTCGAGCAGATAGCTCTTCTGCTCTTGGGAAAACTCTTGGCTGGGGTTGCCCAAGACAGCTGAATCCTTGGAGTCGAAATAATTAAAGAAAGTACGCCGGGAAATACCGGCCTTCTCACAAATCTCCTCCACCGTGACTGCAGCAAAGCCGTGCTCGTCTACCAAGAGGGTGGCAGCATCCTCTATGCGTAGGCGAGTTTTTAGGCGTTTTTGCTCGCGTAATGACAATTCTTCTTGCACAGAGTGCAATCCTACACTCAGTGCAAGTTTGCACCAAGTGCAATGCTGGTGATTCTCATGATGGCGGGACGATCTTTATGGCGCAGCGCACAGGAAAGGAGATAAGAACAGCAACCCCATCCTTCGCGTCCACCGGCAGCGTGGGCTGTGGCTGGTTAAGGCTCGCCGTGAGCGCGAAGGGCGCGAAGTGATGGCTAGGAAAGAAACTCTCAAGCCTCAAACTGCCCTAGTTGACGAAGTTATTGCCAGATCTTGAGGCGGAGGCTATAACTTTGGCAGGACGGGCAGTTTGGCTACCCCGACCCTGCTGTTGGCCCAGCGGGGTGGATGGGAAAACGGCGAAGCCGCCCTGCGCGCCACCTCAAGGAGGCGGTGCGAAGAGCGGCGGCGTGGGCGAAAGCGAACTTAGAAGTTGTCGCGGTCGCGGTTGGTCATGGTGAGAACGTTGAGGCGCTCATCGAGCTCTTCCTCGGTGAGGTTCTCGCCGTCGACGAAGCCGAGGTCGATGACTGCCTCGCGGACGGTGATCTTCTCGTTCAGCGCGTGCTTAGCTGCCTTGGCGGCGTTCTCGTAGCCGATCTTGGAGTTCAGCGGGGTGACGATGGAGGTGGAGGACTCCGCAAACTTCTTCATGCGCTCCTCGTTGGCCTCGATGCCGTCGATGCACTTCTCGGCGAAGACGCGGGAGACATTTGCCAGCAGGCGGGAGGACTCGAGGACGTTGCGGGCCATCATCGGGATGTAGACGTTGAGCTCGAAGTGGCCGTTGGAGCCGCCGAAAGCAACAGCGGCGTCGTTACCGATGACCTGGCTGACCACCATGGTGGCGGCCTCGCTCAGGACCGGGTTGACCTTGCCCGGCATGATGGAGGAGCCCGGCTGCAGATCCGGGAGGTGGATTTCTGCCAGACCGGTCAGCGGGCCGGAGCCCATCATACGAATGTCGTTGGCAATCTTGTTGAGGGAGATAGCCACGGTGCGCATGGCGCCGGAGAACTCGACGAGGGCATCGCGGGCAGCCTGGGCCTCGAAGTGGTTCTTGGCCTCGGAGAGCTGGTCAATGCCGGTGAGCTTCTTGAGCTCCTCGGTGACCTTGCCGCCAAACTCAGCGTCGGTGTTCAGGCCGGTACCGGTAGCGGTGCCGCCGATAGCCAGTTCACCCAAGCGTGGCAGGGTGGCCTCAACGCGCTCGATGCCGAGCTCGATCTGGCGAGCGTAGCCGCCGAACTCCTGGCCCAGGGTGATCGGGGTGGCGTCCATCAGGTGGGTACGGCCGGACTTGACCACGTCAGCGAATTCCTTGGCCTTGGCCAGAAGAGAGTCGTGGAGCACCTTGAGGCCCGGGATGAGGTCATTGACGGCAGCCTCAGTTGCCGCAACGTGGGTTGCGGTGGGGAAGGTGTCGTTGGAGGACTGGCCCATGTTCACGTGGTCATTCGGGTGGATCTCCACGCCATTGTTGTGGGCGATGGAGGCGATGACCTCGTTGGTGTTCATGTTGGAAGAGGTACCAGAGCCGGTCTGGAAGACATCGATCGGGAAGGCATCGTTGTGCTTGCCCTCTGCGATCTCGGTGGCAGCGGCGATGATGGCGTCAGCCTTCTCCGCATCCAGCTTGCCGGAGTCCTTGTTTACCTGGGCGCAGGCAGCCTTGAGGAGGCCGAGTGCGCGGATCTGAGCATCTTCGAGGCCGCGGCCGGAGATCGGGAAGTTCTCCACGGCGCGCTGGGTCTGGGCACGCCACAGGGCGTCGACCGGAACCTTTACCTCGCCCATGGTGTCGTGTTCAATGCGGTATTCAGTCATGAATTCACCTTTTCTGTGAAATAAGTTTTGTTGGGTTCTTTATGTGTGCCGTGGCACGGCATTCATGGCCACCGTAGCACTCTTCCTGGGAAAGTGGACTAGCTTTCCTGATCGTGGGGGTTGGTGTAGTCCACCACGGAGTATTCCTGCAGCTTAGCCAGCTTATGGATGGAGTCGACGTAGCGGATGGTGCCGGACTTGGAGCGCATGACCAGAGAGCGGGTGGTGGCGCCGTTCGGGCGGTAGGAGACACCACGGAGCATATCGCCGTTGGTCACGCCGGTAGCGGCGAAGTAGCAGTTCTCGGAAGAAACCAGATCGTTGGTGGTGAGGACGCGGTCGAGGTCGTGGCCAGCCTTGCGGGCCTTCTCTGCTTCCTCCTCATCCTTGGGCCACAGCTTGCCCTGGATTTCACCGCCCATGCACTTCATCGCGCAGGCGGTGATGATGCCCTCCGGGGTGCCGCCAATGCCCATCATGAGGTCGATGGAGTTGCTGTCCTGGCAGGTGGCGATAGCGCCGGCGACGTCACCGTCCATGATGAGGCGAACCTTGGCGCCGGCTTCACGGATCTCGCGGATGAGGTCATCGTGGCGGGGGCGGTCGAGCACGACAACGGTCAGGTCAGCCGGCTTGATGCCCTTGGCCTTGGCCACGGACTTCACGTTCCATGCCACCGACTCATTGAGGTCGATGGCGCCGACCGCGTCGGGGCCGACAGCGATCTTCTTCATGTAGAAAACAGCGGACGGATCGTACATGGTGCCGCGCTCGGCAGCAGCAATGACGGAAATAGCGTTCGGGCGGCCCTCAGCCATGAGGCGGGTGCCGTCAACCGGGTCGACGGCGATGTCCATCTCGGCGCCCTGGCCGGTGCCGACCTTCTCGCCGTTGAAGAGCATCGGAGCCTCATCCTTCTCGCCTTCGCCGATGACGACGACGCCGTTCATCTCGACGGAGTTGATGAGCTTGCGCATAGCATCCACCGCGGCGCCGTCACCTTCATTCTTCTGTCCACGGCCAACCCAGCGACCCGAGGCGAGCGCTGCTGCCTCGGTGACGCGCACCAGCTCCATGGCTAGGTTGCGGTCGGGGATATAAGACGTGTTATCAGACATGTGTGATTAGTCCCTTTCTTTTCAGGTGGCTCGGCCCGGGGTGGGGGACAACCCGGAATACAAATTCTATTCTTCCACTTTTCCTGCCCACTCAAGCCCGAATGCCTCCCCCAGAAGAGGGGCGGGGGTGCACCACCTGCCGAAAAGGCAGGTGAGAGGGCGCTGTCGCGTGTGTCGGAGGCGTCGTGCCATACTGGGCGGGTGGCATCTGAAGATAAACCAAAGATTTTTGAGGACGCGCGTGATATCACCTTGACGGTGGGCATCATCCTCATCATGATGTTCCTGGCCGTCGGAGCAACGGGACTGTGCTCGATAAACCCGGAAAAGTCCGGGCCTGTGCAGAATGTGGATGCCGCTACCTTCCTGGAGATGGAAGCGCGCGGTAGCGGGGCGGTCATTCGTGAGCCTGTCATGCCGGAGGGCTGGCAGCCGACGGCCGCGCGGCGCAAGCAAGTGGGCAGCGAGTCCGGTGCCGTGGTGAGCTGGCTGACCGCGAATGAAGGATACGTTGAGTCGGCACAGACCCAGCTAGCGCTTGAGGATGTCCCCACCGCTTACGATTCCAACTATCGAGCCAACTCCGAGCGGCGTGAGGTAGCGGGTCAGGACGTGGAAATCCTGAGCAGCGACGACAAAGATGTTCGCCCCCTGTGGATCACGGACTTGGGCGATGCCCGCCTCATCCTTACCGGCTCTGCCTCCGACGCGGATTATGAGGCGGCTCTGACCGCATTCGTCGAGGCCGAGCCGCTCCAGATCGCTGAGGACGGCAGCGTCGTCAGCGAGTAACTAGTCAGCGAAACGTCACGCTCTGCAGCGCGCCGTCCCATTCCACCTCGACCGCGTCGCCAGCAGCGCTGCGCAGGGTCTCGGGGTCGAGCCCGCTCAAGCGGGTCTTAGCAAGGTAGATATCCACCTTTTCGTGCTTGGACTTGCCGGGGAATAAAGAGACCTCGCTGAGTTTCCCTTCGGTGAAGCGCAAGACAATGGAGCCGGAAAAGTAGCTGATTTCTTCGCCGTTGTCGGTGTGCGGGGTGCCGAAGAATTCCTCGGCGAGCTGGCGCGGATCACCAAAGACCATGGCCCCTGCTCCGCCGGACTTGGAGACGAAGTCGACGCGATCTCCCGGGTAGCCGTAAATCTTCATTTAAACCTCTCCTGTTTCCGTTTGTGCTTCTGCGTTGTCCGGGCTGTCCGCATTCTTGCGGAGGGCCTCCTCTACGCGCTTGGAAGCGCCGTCGAGGTGTGCCTCGCAGGCCTTGGCCAGTGCCTCGCCGCGCTCCCAATATTTCAGAGACTCGTCCAAGCCCATCTGCCCGAGCTCGAGGATCTTCACGGTTTCGATAAGTTCATCGCGTGCCTGCTCATAGCTCAGCTCCTCGACGGGCGGGAAAGCGTCTTGGCCGGGCTGGCCGGCGCCAATCGTGTCAGTCATGAGGGATAATGCTTCTTTCTTACTGGTTCTGTATAAAGCGTTCTGTTTAATCCGCAGCCTGGGAGGCCATGGCGGCGGCGGTGATCGAGCCATCACCCACACGGATGCGCAGTTGCGAACCCGGGGGCGATTGCGTGTAGCTCGTAACGACTTCCGGCCCGCTGCCATCGCGCGGAAGGACCTGCACAATGGCATAACCGCGCTCGAGAGTGGCCGAGGGACCCAAGGCGGAGACCCGCGCACGCAACGAGGCTACCTGGTTGCTTTCGCGGTCCAGCTGATGAGTAATGACTCGCCGGATCGACGCAACGTGGCGTTCGAGTTCCTCGCGGCGCGCGGTGATCGGCACCATGGGGTCCGCGAGGACTGGGCGGGAGCGAATGCTCTCGAGCCCGCGGCGCTCCCGTTCCACCCAGCCGCGCAGCGCAGCCGCCATGCGGGAACGAGCTTCGGAAATCACTGCGTATTCCTCGGCCGCGGAGGGCACGACGCGCTTGGCCGCGTCGGTGGGGGTGGCGGCGCGGAGATCGGCGACGTCGTCAAGCACCGGGTGGTCCGGCTCGTGGCCGATGGCGGAGACAACCGGGGTGCGGGCGGCGGCCACAGCGCGCTGGAGGGCCTCCTCGGAGAAGGGGAGCAGGTCCTCCACCGACCCGCCGCCGCGGGCGATGATGATGACATCGACCTCTGGGCTGGCATCGAGGGTCTGCAGCGCGTCAATGACCTGGGTAACTGCCGTGGCTCCCTGCACCGCTGTATTGATGACCTCGAACTGGACTGCCGGCCAGCGGTCTTGTGCCACCGAGAGGACATCGCGCTCAGCGTGGGAGCCACGGCCGGTGATGAGTCCGATTTTCTTTGGCAGGTAGGGAAGCGGCAGTTTCCGAGATGGATCGCACAGGCCCTCCTGGCGTAGGCGCTGGCGCAGCATCTCTACTCGGGCGAGGAGATCGCCGATGCCGACGTGACGAATCTCAGTAACCCACAGGGAGAAGCTACCGCGCCCAGCGTAGAAGGCGGGCTTGCCGTAGACCACGACGCGGTCGCCGTCCTTGAGCGGCGAGGGAGCATTCCGGATGAGCGACGTGTTGCAGGTCAGCTGGACAGATTTCTCCTGTTCCACGTCACGCAGGGTGATATAGGACAGTTTCCACGTCGGCTTCATGTTCAGCTGGGTGATCTGGCCCTCCACCCAGAGGAAGCCGAGGCGCTCGATCCAGCCTTTGACTTGGTCATTGACCTTGCCGACGGGCCACGGTGTCTCCGCGGAATTGGCCGGTTGGTTCACGCGCAGTCCTTTCTCTTGAGTGGTCTGTGCTTCGGGGCGTGTTCCGTCTAGTGTATGGGGCGCGCCGGACATCGGGTGTCACCGGTCACCTGCGGCGGGCGAGAATGGGCGAGAACTACAGTATGTGGGCAACTTTAGATACTCTGGTTGGCATGACTGAAACTGCAAAGAAGGTGCTCCTCGCGGCTCCCCGCGGCTACTGCGCCGGCGTGGACCGCGCTGTTGAGACAGTGGAAAAGGCGCTGGAAAAGTACGGCGCTCCCATCTACGTGCGCAAGCAAATCGTGCACAACCGCTTCGTCGTTGAATCCCTGGCCAAGCGTGGCGTCATCTTTGTGGAAGAGGCCTCCGAGGCCCCCGAAGGTGCTCACCTGGTATTTTCTGCGCACGGCATCGCGCCGAGCGTGCGCAAAGAGGCCGAAGAGCGCAAGCAGCTAACGCTAGACGCCACGTGCCCGCTGGTGACCAAGGTGCACAAGGAAGCCCAGCGTTTTGAGCGCGACGGCTACCAGATTCTGCTGATCGGCCACGAAGGCCACGAAGAGGTCGAAGGTACTGCCGGCGAGGCCCCAGACGTCACCCACCTGGTGGATGGTTTGGAGGGCGTCGACAAGCTGCCGGACTTTCTACACGAGGAAAAACTCATCTGGCTGTCCCAGACCACGTTGTCGGTGGATGAGACCATCCAGATCGTCAACAAGCTGCGCGAGCGCTTCCCGCACTTGGAAAACCCGCCGTCAGACGATATTTGCTACGCCACACAGAACCGCCAGGAGTCGGTCAAGGCCATCGCCCCGAAGTGCGATCTCATGATCGTTGTCGGCTCCCAGAACTCCTCCAACTCCAAGCGCCTGGTCGAGGTTGCCCTGGAGGCAGGTTCGAAGACTTCTTATCTGGTGGATTTCGCCTCAGAGATCGATGAGGCCTGGCTTGAAGGCGTGAACACCGTTGGCGTCACGTGTGGTGCCTCCGTGCCTGAGCTGCTGGTGCGTGAAGTGCTCGAATACCTGGATGAGCGCGGCTACAGCGACGTTGAGCAGGTGACCACCTCCACGGAGACCATCACGTTCTCGCTGCCGCGCGATCTGCGCCCGGCACGTACTGCGCGCTAGTCCTCGTCGTAGAGGTTTTCCTCGAGCGGCTGGGGGGACCGCTGGGGGCGCCGCGCATTCTCCGCTGCTTCAGCGGCGGCGCGGCGGAAATCCTCCTGCACGTCGGTCTCGGGGGACGCGTGGCGGAGCTGGGCGCGCTCTTCGGCCTGCAGGCGGCGGCGTTCCTCACGGTTGCGCTCCCGTACCCGCCCAGAGCTCGTGTTCTCCCGGGCAATGAGCTCTGCCACGGAGAGCCGCTCAGAGCGGTTGCGGCGGTCGGAGGCAGCGTCGGCACGGCGCTTCTTTTGTGCTTCCGCTTCTCGGCTCTTCGCGTGGTTGTTGCTGCTCCATATGCGCATGACCGCGAGCAGCGCACACGCCAAGACCGTGACGATGAGCACCGGGAAGTGCTGTATCAGTGGGAAGGCCGTGGTGAGAAGCGCGGTCTTGGAAAACGGAGAGGCGCCTTCTGGCAAGGCAGCCGTCGAGTTAATGAACCCGCCGCCTACGGTTCCTAGCGCGTAGAGCAGCGGCAGGGTAATCACCAACAAGTAGAGCCCGCGGATCTCCACCAACCAGGTGAGAGCGAGCGAGCCAAGTCCAAAGATCAGGGCGAACGGCAGGGCAACCTTGCCGAGCACACCTGAGACTGCCAAGGCCACAAGCGTCACGACGAGCGCGACGAGGAGCGCTCGGGTAAGCGGCATCCCACGGCGCGGAGGGCGGCGACGATTTTTGGCAACAGACACGACCAGAGAGCTTACCGGGATTGGTGACCAAAACGTTATTCATCGTGGGCGCGCCGCGGCCAAGAACCGACACTGCGCGGCTCCACCGGTAGGCGGTCAACGCGGGCGGGCACATCTAGTTCCTTGAGCCGCCGCGCGGTGACCCCGACGCGGGAGTCCAAGCTGGCCAAACTCGCGTTATAAGCCTCAACCGCGCGCTCGAGGCCGCGGCCGACCTTGTCATAGTGCTCGTTGAGGGTATTAAGGCGCGTGTAGAGCTCACGTCCCAAGCGCTGTACCTCGCGGGCTTTGTCGGAGATTTCTTCGTGCTGCCAGCTCACCGCCACGGTGCGCAGGAGGGCGAAGAGGGTGCTTGGCGTGGCGATGACGATGTTGCGCTCGAATGCGAACTCGAGCAGCTCGGCATCGATGGAGAGCGCGGCGTCGACGAAGGTATCCGCGGGAACGAAGAGGATCACAAACTGCGGCGTGGGGGAGAAAGCCTCGATATAGTCCTTAGAAGCCAGTGCTTGGACATGTGAGCGCATCAGGTGCGCGTGGCGCCGGAGATACCCTGCCCTTTCTTCCGGATCCTCAGTCTCCATGGCGTCGAGGTAGGCGCTGAGTGGAACCTTGGCGTCGACCACAATGCTGCGCCCACCCGCCAGGTGAACGACGAGGTCAGGGCGGACTACCGAACCGTTGATGCGAGCGCTGACTTGGGAGTCGAAGTCCACATGTTTGCGCATGCCGCCGAGCTCGACCACGCGTTCCAGCTGTACCTCACCCCAGCGCCCGCGGACGTTCGGCGAGCGCAGCGCGCCGACCAACTTGTCGGTGCGATCGGAGAGCCGAGTCGAGGTGCGCGTTACCGCTTGAACTTGGCTGCTGAGCGCGGCGAGCGATGTCGCGCGATCCTCTTCAATTTCCTGCAATTGCAGGCCCAAGCGGTCCATGGCCTTTTCCAGCGGGGCAAGCTCTGCTTGGCGGCGTTGGGATTCTTGCAGCGCGCGGTGTTCTTCGGAGGGCTGGGAAGACTGCGCGGAATAGGCGCGGGCCAGCCAACCGAGGGCGGCGCCAATGATGAGGCCGAGGAAGAGGAGCAACACGGGAAGGGTAGACGTCATGTCTGTCATCATGACATGCGCCCCGGACACGCCCCGCTAGTTCTTGTCCTTCGACTGCAATATCTGTTCGAGAGCGCCGATGGCGCGCTTGATTCCCGCGCGGGCGCCGCTATCGCGCTCGCTGAGTTCCGCGTCAACATCGACCTTGCGGTCCAGCGGGCTCGTGCCATCGCTGGCGACGTCTTCCGCCGCGCCTTCCGGTGCAGCGTGGTCCGGGACGGACAGCCATTGCTCGCGTTTGTGGTCACCCTGCTGTTGGGTATAGCGCCCGATGAGGAAGCCTGCCACGGTAGAAAACTCCAAGTCTTCGGCGGTGCGCTCGCCCGATTGGAGCATCATCATGTCTTGGAAGTAGCGGTAGACCACCGCGATGGTCGCTGCCGCCGGAACGGCGAGGAAGCCGCCGACGAGGCCGAAGAGCGCGGAGCCTACAGTCACAGAAATCAACACGATGACCGGGTGCAGGTTCATGGCCTTCGATTGCAGCCACGGGGAGAGCACGTTGCCCTCAAGCTGCTGAACTAAGAGGACCAAGCCAAGAACGAGCAGTGCTTTGGTAAAGCCCAAGGAGACCAGGGCGATGGTCACGGATAGCGCACCAGCCACGATCGCGCCCACAAAGGGGATAAAGCCGGCGATGAAGGTGATGATGGCTAGCGCCATGGCCAAAGGCACCCCGATGAGGGCGAGGCCGAGGCCGATGAAGATGGCGTCGACAAGCGAGACCACCGCCTGTGCCCGCACGAAACCGCCCAGCGTGGTCCACACACGGGTGAGCAGTTCAGTGAGGTGCCAGCCCGTCCGGCGGCCCGTGGCCTGGCGCAACCAGGGAAGGAAGTTGTGGCCATCTTTAAGGAAGAAGAAGGTCAGTACCACGATGATGAAGAGCGTGACCACGATGGAGGTCGCCGTGCCAATTCCCGTGAACACGGAACCCGCAATAGAGCCGGCCTGGCGCTGCAGCCACAGGGCGATCTCATCGATGTATTGGCCGATCTCGTCCGGATCGAGGTTGAGCGGTGGGCCCTGTGCCCATAGCTGCAGGCGCTGAATGCCTTCCGCAGTTTGCAGGTACAGCGTTTGGGATTGCCGCGCAAAGTCCGGAGCAATGAACATGAAAAGCGAGCCCACCGCAGTAAAAGACACGAGGATGGTCACTGCCGCAGCCAGGGCCGACGGCAACCCCTTGCGCCGCATGGCGCTCGCAACAGGGGCAAGCACAGTGCAGATGATGAGAGCAATGAGAACCGGCAAAATGCCACGCCAGAAGTTGCCCAGCATGCGGAATGAGGCATAGAGGAATAGCCCAATAATGGTCAGGCGCAGTGCCCACAGCGATGCGGACTTGATGACCTCGCCGACCACCACGGAGCGATCCACTTGGTTGCCTGGCGGGTGCGGCGAGACTGCGTTCAGCGAAGCGGCGTCGACGGAATCATCGAAGCGTCCGCCGAGCGCTGCCTCAGCGGCGGCGAGCTCAGGCGAGGATGCATTGGGGGATGGCTGATCAGAACTCACCCCACCATCTTGCCTTAAAAGATCCGGGGTGCGTTAGGATTGGCCCCGTGAGTCTTACACTTGGAATCGTCGGCCTGCCCAATGTGGGCAAGTCCACTTTGTTTAATGCCCTGACCCGTTCCGATATCTTGGCAGCGAACTATCCGTTTGCCACCATCGAGCCCAATGTCGGACTAGTGGAGCTTCCCGATTCCCGCCTGAACCGCCTCGCGGAAATCTTCAGCTCCGAGCGCATCCTTCCGGCCACCGTGTCCTTCGTGGACATCGCCGGCATTGTCGAGGGCGCTTCCAAGGGTGAGGGAATGGGCAACGCCTTCCTCGCCAATATCCGTGAAGCCGATGCCATCTGCCAGGTGGTGCGTGCCTTCGCTGATGAGAACGTTATCCACGTCGACGGCGAGGTTAACCCGGCGCACGATATTTCGGTCATTAACACCGAGCTCATCCTTGCGGACCTCCAGACCATCGAGAAGGCTTTGCCGCGTTTGGAAAAGGAAGCGCGCAAGAACAAGGATCTAGCAGAAACCGTGGAGGAGACCAAGAAGGCCCAGGCCATCTTGGAGGATGACCGTACCCTCTTCGCGGCGTCCAAGAACAATGAGATTGATTTGTCCCTGCTGCGCGAGCTGCACCTCATGACCGCGAAGCCCTTCCTTTACGTCTTCAACTCGGACGAGGCCGTCCTCACCGATGAGGCCAAGAAGGAGGAGCTGCGCCAGCTCGTAGCCCCGGCGGAGTGTGTCTTCCTCGATGCCCAGACTGAAACCGAGCTCCTTGAGCTCGACGAGGCAGAGGCTCTGGAATTGCTGGAGTCTGTCGGCCAGGAAGAGCCAGGCTTGGCGACGTTGGCCAAGGCCGGCTTCGCCACCCTCGGCCTGCAGACCTACCTGACCGCTGGCCCGAAGGAAGCCCGCGCGTGGACCATCAGGCAGGGGTCTGCGGCACCGCAGGCCGCGGGTGTCATTCACACCGACTTTGAGAAGAAGTTCATCAAGGCAGAAATCGTCTCCTTCGACGACCTTGATGGTGCTGGCTCCATGGCGGAAGCCCGTAACGCTGGCAAGGTGCGCCAGGAGGGTAAGGAATACATCATGCAGGATGGCGACGTCTGCGATTTCAAGATCGGCGGCTAGCTCGTGCGCTCATAGCGCGTAGGCTGTGGGCATGAGTATCGCCCACATCCTAGACCGAGCAGCACATGCCACGCAGTGGCAAGAAGCCCTGTACAAGGACCTTCACCAGCATCCTGAGCTCAGCATGGAAGAGGAGCGCACCCGCGGCGTCATCGCGGGCAAGCTCCGGGAGTTTCCAGGAGTCGAGGTGCTGGAATTCGGCGGGGGAGTTGTCGGCATTCTCCGTAACGGTGAGGGCTCGACAGTCCTAGAGCGTGCCGATTTCGACGGCCTGCCCGTCACTGAAGACACTGGCTTGGACTACTCGGCCACGGGCGAGGTTATGCACGCCTGCGGCCACGACACCCACGTGACCGCCTTGCTTGGTACCACGGAAGCGATGGCGAAGGCCACTGACGCGTGGTCCGGTACTTTCATCGCGCTCTTTCAACCGGGCGAGGAAACCGCGGAGGGTGCACAATCCATGGTGGACGCGGGACTTACCGGCAAAGTCCCCACGCCTGACGTGGCCTTTGGCCAGCACATCTTTATTGATAAAAACGCCCCGGCCGGCACCGTACTGATTGCGCCCGGCCCGGTCTTGTCGACAGCGACCTCACTCACGGTCACCGTCTATGGCCACGGTTCCCATGGTTCGATGCCACACCTCAGCGTCGATCCAGTCGTCTTGGCCAGCTCCATCGTGTTGCGGCTGCAGACCGTCGTGTCCCGCGAAGTCGATCCTCACCAGTTCGCCGTACTGACCGTCGGCGCGCTGCAAGCGGGGTCGAAGGCCAATATCATCCCGGATTCGGCCACCCTGCGCATCAATGTCCGCGCCTATAGCGAGGAGATTCGAGAGCAAATCGTTGTGGCCATCCACCGGATTGTCAACGCCGAGTGCCAGGCAGCGATGTCCCCACGTGAGCCGGAGATCACCGAAAGCGATAATTACCCGCTCACTGTCAACGATGAGGAAGTCACGAACAAGGTGCGCGCGCAGCTAATCGATGTCCTCGGAAGCGACAACGTCCTCGACATGGAACCGTGGACCGCATCGGAGGATTTCTCGAGAATCCCCGATGCCTTCGGCGCTCCGTATTGCTTCTGGGGTTTTGGCGGACGTACTGATGGCGCGTCCATTCCTAACCACAACCCGCGCTTTGCTCCGGAGTTGCAGCCCACGCTCAGCACCGCGATGCAGGCGCTCATCGCCGCGGCCTACGCCTACCTTGGAAATTAATCTTTCATCGCCGATTGGAGCACGGAGAGCACCGTGCGCCGTGCCGCGGAATCATCGAGGTGGGAATCCACCAGCGTCACGAGTGCTTCAAGCACCAGCAGAAAAGCAACGCGCGAGGCATCCTGCAGCTCTGCACGAAATGTCCCATCCGGGGAGGGGATGACCAGCGTGTAGGAGGCGAGCTCCGCCAAGGGCGAGGAGGTAAACGAGGTCAGCGCGATGAGCTTCGCGCCCGCCTCGAAGGCTGCGGTCGCGGCTTTGAGCGTGAGCGTGGTCGACCCTGAACCGGAAACGACGAGGCACACGCACTCTGCGTCTAGTTGCGTCGCCGCGATGTGCTGGCCCATGGCCTCCGCCACGAACTCGGCTGGGCGCCCGATGCTTGTGAGGCGCAGCGCCATGGTCTGCGCCAAGGGAGCAGAGAGGCCATTGCCCACGAGGAGAACCCGCTTGGCCTGCGCTACTGCCTCCACTGTCGCGGCTAGCTCATCCTCGTTGAGCAGGGCAGTAAGCCCATGCAGGTAGTTGCTGAAGGAGGCAATCTCGGCACTCATGCGGCCGACGTGGGTGGAATCGGCACCCGCCGGCGGGGTGGGGCGCTGCGCAATCTCCTGCGTGAGCGCCACACGCAACTGCTGGTACCCGTCGTAGCCCAGCGCCTTCGCGGTGCGGATGACGGAGGTACGGGACGTGCCTACCTTGGTCGCCAGCTGGTCCGCAGTGGTGTGCAGGACGAAGTCCATGTCTTCGAGGATTGCCTGGGCCACGCGTTGTTCGATGGGCTGCAGGCTCGGCATGCGCGTGGTGATGTGCGCGGAGAGCGGGGCGGAATCAGTCATAGGGGTAACTATCAGGTGAATTTGGCGGCCACGATGCGGCGGCGGATAGCGCCGGAGATGGCGTCGATGGACATGGTGATGACGATGACCACGATGAGCAGGACGCCGACGACGTCCCACTGGCGGTACTGCGTATAGCCGGTGAGCATGTCACCGATGCCACCCACGCCGATGAGGCCGAGGACCGCGGAGGTGCGCACGTTGATCTCAAAACGGTAGAGCGCCAGGGATGCTAATTCAGGCTGGACGATGGGCCACGTTCCCCAACGCACCATTTCTGCGAGGGTGCCGCCAGAGGCTTTGACGGCCTCAGCCGGGCCGGTCGGCGCGGTTTCGATGGCCTCATAGGTCCACTTGGCATGTGTACCGATGCCGCCGATCGCCAAGGCAAGCGCACCTGTAAAAGGAGTGAGCCCAGTGACCGTCAGGATGATGATGGCGATGATGATCTCCGGGACCGCGCGGATGATGGCGAAGAGCGCGCGCAGCGGAAGGCATACCCAGCCCGGGGAGACAGTGTTCGCGGCGAGGACGCCGAGAATAGTAGAAAGCACTACGCCGAGAAGCGCGCCGATCCACGCCATGGCCACGGAGCGCCAGGTTTGCAGGAGGGCCTCGCCGAGTTTGGACCAGTCCGGGTTCGAAAACATGAGTACGAGGTAGTGCCAGATGTTGGCGGGGAGCTCTTTGAGCGCGGAAAAGTTGACATCGATGTAGCCGAAAGACAGCGCGAGGATGACCAGAATTCCGGCCCACGCAGCCCCGACACCCCAGCTGCGGGAACGTGAAGGTAGCGCGGATGGTGCAGTTGCTGGAAGTGCAATGCTCATCGCAACCTCTTTCGCAGGTTGACGGACACGATTTCCAAGGCGATGACGACGGCGAGCAGTTCGAGCACGATGGCAGAAAGCGCGTCATAGCGGTAGAAGCCGCGGACCTCGTCGATGAGCAGGCCAATGCCACCCGCGCCCACGAGTCCCAATACCGCGGAGATACGGACGTTGAGTTCGAGAGAGTAAATGACCTGGCTGGCAAAGGCAGGCCAGGTTTGTGGGAGAGCAGTCACGCGATTGATCTGATTCTGCGTGCCGCCGGCCGCGCGGCCGGCCTCCATGTAGGAGTCATCGGCGGAGTCGATGGCTTCGGATACGAGCTTGACCACGATGCCGACGTCGAAAAGCACCAGCGTAATGATGCCCGGGAGGGAACCCACACCGAGCATGGCCACGAGGATGGTGGCGTAGACCAAGTCGGGCACCGCGCGGACAACGTTGACGATGCCGCGCACTAGCGAGCGCCACGGTGTCGATGGGTTGGTGGGCCGCGCCGCCCACAGGGATAGGGGCAGAGCGATGACCGCAGAGATGGCGGCACCGACGACGGCCATGGCGAGGGTTTCAAGCATCGGCTCCCACGTGCGCGGGAGGATGGACCAGTCGGGGCTGAACATCAGGGCCAAGCGGTCGGCGCCGTTGCGCCAGTTGCGAGCGATCTGCCCAAAGTCGATCTCGATTCCGCCCCAGGCGGGGACGCAGGTGGCGATGGTGAGCGCGAGAAAAGCAGCCAGCCCGCCAAGGATGCCGGGCCAGTTGCGCTGCCGTGGGGGAAGTACCGCCGTCATGCCCGGCTCTCCTGACTTCCCAGCTGGTCTTCCTCGCGGATGCGCCGGCCGTAGATGGCTTCGAAATCCTCCACGGTGGAGCCTGCGGCGGGCCCATCGAAAACTATCTTGCCGTGGCGAATGCCGATGATGCGTGTGGCGTAGTCTTGCGCCAGATCCACCAGGTGCAAGTTCACCAGGGTGGTCAGGTCCCGCTCGGTATTGATGCGGCGCAGATCCTTCATCACGGAGTGCGCGGTGGGCGGGTCGAGGGACGCCACGGGTTCATCGGCCAACATAATGGCCGGCTTCTGGGACAGGGCGCGAGCGATGGCCACGCGCTGCTTCTGGCCGCCCGATAAGGCGCCGGCCTTATTCCACGCCTTGTCGAGGATCCCTACGGAGTCGAGGGCCTCGGCGATGATTGCTTTGTCCTCGGCGGTAGAGATTCCCAACAGGGTGCGCCAGCTGGGATTGTGAGAAAAGCGCCCGACGAGGACATTGGAGAAGACGCTCGCGCGGTCCGCCAGGTTGAACTCCTGGAAGATCATGCCGATGCGGCCGCGCAGCTTCCGCAGCTGCGCTCCCTTCGCCGCAGAAATCTCGTGGTCGCCGACGAAAATCTTGCCGGATGTCGGTTGCACGAGGCCGTTGATGCTGCGGATGAACGTGGATTTGCCAGAGCCGGACAGGCCGACGATGGCGACGAATTCGCCGGGAGCGATGTCCACGGAGACGTCGTCAAGCGCCAGCGTTCCGTTGGGGTAGCGCACCGAGACATTCTCGAACCGAATGCCCCACGCTTTCTCCTCCGTCATGGGGAACCTTTCTGAGTGGGAACTGGGCAGTGGAGGAGCGCGAACCTACTGTGCGAAGCGCTCGTTGACCTTGCGCGCCATGTCAATGGATTCCTTCTTAGCCGGAACCCAGTCGGTGATATCGAAGATGGCGGACATCGTGTCTGGGTCGACCTCAGAGAAACCATCCATGAGTTCGGTGATTTCCTTGCGGCGCTCCTCTGGGACATCGTCAGAAATGACGACGCCGCCGTTGGGGTACATCTCGGTGTATCCGAAGACGACGAGCTTCTCAGCCAAGTCAGGAGCCTCGGACGCGTCGATGGTGGAGCGTGCGTCCCAGAAGCTAAAGCCCACCTCAGCGTCGCCGTTGTAGACAGCCATGATGGAAGCATCGTTGGAGGTTACCGGGACCTTCTTGAGGCTATCGACGTCGATACCCTGGGACTCCATCGCCATGACGGGCAGCTGGTAGCCGGCCGGGGAGGTGGCGCCGAGCATAGCGACAGTGGTCTCACCATCGATCTTCTTCAGCGCCTCGAGGCCCTTCGGCCCCTGGCCCTTGTTCTCGTCTGCGGTGGCGGTGCCGTTGCAGTAGAGGTACTCGGCGCCGCTGGCAGCGTAGGTGGACTTGACTGGCTCATCTTCGCAGTACTTGTCCGGGTTGTTGGTGACGAACTGGCCGGCGTAGGAATCTGCACCGAAGCGCTCGTCCTGCAGCACAGCGTGGGCATCGTACATGTCTTCAGCGGAGGCCAGCTGTGCAGCGGAGGCGATGGCGATGTCTGCCTGGCCGGAGCCGATGGCCTCGACGGCGGCCTGGTAATCCTTGGTCACGACACCCTCGACCTCCACGCCGAGCTCCTCAGAGAGGTAATCGGTCAGCGGCTTCGCGGTGGTCACCAGGTCATTGACCTTCTCGTTTGGGATGAGCGCGAGGGTGAGCTTCTCATCGGAGCCCTTGGCAGAATCGGAACCGTTATCGGAGTCGGAAGAGCAGGCGGTGAGGGAGAGGGACAAGGTAAGTGCGGTGGCGGCAAGAGCGGTGAAACGGCGCATAATGAATGTCTTTCTGTGCGTGTGGGTTAAAGAGCGGAGGTCAGTTCGGGAAAGATGTCGGTGACGCGGGTGACGCGCCACGTCGGGTCAGCCTCAGGGGAGGTTGCGAAGGGGGAATCAACGAGCACGGTGCGTCCGCCTACGGCGGCCACGGGTGCGAGGTCGAACTCCCAAATATCGCCGAAGGAGATGAGGTGAGTCGGATCCGTGTCGGCGAGATCGGTGTCCAGGATGCGGGTCAGTCCTTCGGGTTTGCCCACCCTGGTGTAGACGGTGTCGAAGGACCTGTCGAGGCCCAGTGTGTGAAGGGCAGCGCTAAGACCAATCTCTGGAGAGTTCGTCGCCAGAATGGCGCTGCCGGGGTAGGAGGCAAGGAAATCGGCAAGCCCCTCAGGGGCGGTGATGCCGGTGTCGGCGAGGTTCTCCCGGGAAGCCAAATATGCCTCCTGGCAGGTCTCTTCCGGCACGTCGAGTTCGGCGGCGAGAGTGCGGACGAGGTGGTAGCCGTCGCGTGCTGAGCCGACGTTATCGGAGTTCAGCAGCGCTTCGGCGTCTTGAGCAATGGATGGGTGCCCGGCTTTCTCTGCAATGAGGCGCGCATAGGCCAGAACGGGGCCGTGGCCAAGGCTGACGGTCCCATCAAAATCGAAGAGAAGGACTGGGCGAGTTATGTCTGTGGACATAAAGTACAAACTAACGGCGGTTTATGTACTTCGCGACCGCACGCGGTAAACATTCAGTGAACAGTGCGTGCACATCCGGCTTTGGTAGTCTAAGGGGCTGTAGAAATCTCTTTTTGAAGGCCGACATTATGTCTCTTCCCACCGAGCAGTTGCTGCTCGAACGCTTTATGAAGCTCTCCATTGCTACTGCAGTGGCCACGATCGCGCTCAAGATTGTCGCTGCTGCGGTGACGGGATCGGTGGGCTTTCTTTCTGACGCCCTCGAATCTGGTGTGAACCTCGTCGCCGCCGTTGTAGGTTTTGTGGCTATTAAGATTGCGGCAAAGCCGGCGGACGCAAACCACCAGTTCGGCCACGGCAAGGCCGAATATGTTTCTGCGTTGGTGGAGGGTGCAATGATCTTCGTCGCTGCGGCGATGATTATCTACACGGCGATTCGCCGACTTCTGGAGCCGCAGCCGCTGGAGCAGCCTGGGCTCGGACTCTTACTATCGCTCGTGGCCTCCCTGCTGAACCTGGGCGTCGGTTTTCTGCTTGTGCGCGCGGGTAAACAACACCGTTCGGCCACCTTGCAGGCGGATGGAAAGCACTTGCTTACCGACGTCTGGACCTCCGTCGGCGTCATCGTCGGTATTGGGGCAGTGACGTTGACAGGCTGGCTGTGGCTGGACCCCATCATCGCGTTTGCCGTGGGCCTCAATATTTTGTGGACTGGCTACAAGTTGCTCAAAGAATCGTTGAGCTCCCTGTTGTCGGAGTCCTTGCCGAAGAAAGAACACGGGCAGCTGGATGCGCTTCTCAATGAGCTGGAGGACCACCACCAGGTCTCCTTTACCTCGCGTCGCACAGTGGCAGCGGGTCGTCAGCGCCTTGTGTACCTGACGATGGACGTGCCCGGCGAGTGGACGGTGTTGCACTCGCACACCATCGCTGACCGTATCGAGGACGCCATCGACGATCTTTTCCCCGGTGCCGAGGTGTTCATCCACGTTGAACCAGCCGGCACGGTTCATCGCCGCATCCTGCGGATGCTGTAGGTTAGCCCGCGTACCGCAGGCTTGCGACCCCGCGTCCGCCCTCCATGACCCACGGCCAGCTGAGGCCGTTCCTGGTCAGGACATCATTGCGGATCTCATCGGGAACGATCCATTCCTTGTGTGCATACCCCAGAAGGTACTCATCAAAGGCGGGGAGCTCGAGGCGAATTTTTAGGGCCTTCTCGATCTCGCTAGACGTGACATCCTCCTGCCAAGTGGCCATCCAGAAGTCCTGACCTTCGTGGAACACAGGTTGAGCAACCGTCGATGTCAGGGCCTTGGTGGCCTGAGATTTACTGAGCTTGGACCATGCTTGGAGGTCGGCTGCGGATACTGGCCCGTGCCCTTCGACATAGCGCTGGGCCAGTTCAGCAAGCGGTTCCTCCGGCTCGCGCTGGACGGTAGGTAGCGCGTCTACGTGGAGGAAAGTCTCTTGGTTGCCAGCTTTCGGGCCCTGCACGAGGTCGCCGGCACCACCAAAGGCGCGGAGTAGGTGGGAGCCCCTGCCTTCAGTGGGATCAACACCAGCTTCAGCGAAAATCTCGTAGACTTCCGTGCGGCTCAGGGGTTCGGTCGCAGCGCTGTGAAGCGCTTCCGAGGCCGCTGCCACCATGTCCTCGCTCAGCCCCAAGCTCGGCCGCCGAGACTTCTGGCTGGAGGCTACGCGTGGGTAGAGCAGGCGGGACATCCAACGGACGTCGGCAGCCGGCATGAAATGCAGCGTGCCGCGCTGTGGCCAACAGCGCACCACGCGAAAGTGAGAAATGTCTTCGAGTACCTTTTGTTCATCGCAGCCGGCGCGAAGAGAAAGCGCTCTGATGCCGGCATCGTAGGTCTGGCCTTGGAGGGCGAGGAGATGTTCAGCAACATCGAGGGCCGACGCCAGAGTCGGCCGCGCGGCCGATGGTGCAAGGCCTTGAGCGATGAGCCGACGGGCGAGAAGCTCGTCGCGGGTAAGTTCCTTCATAGTTGTTTAGATGGCGTTTAGAGGCGGAAAGTCTTCATCAGCTGCATGCCCGTGGACACCAGCTGGCGGAAGCGCTCCGGCGAGATGTACTCCGAGGGCGCAAGCGGGTGCAGGCGCTGCTCGGCCACGGTGCGCTCGTTGGCCCACAGGCGCATGCCGGTAATACCGTGGCGGTGGTTCAGTCCAGATTCCTTGACGCCGCCACCGGGCGCGGCGATGGAGCCATAGGCTGCGGCGAAGCCCTCATTAATGTTGACCATGCCGGCCTCCAGCTGGGAGGCCACCTTCCACGCGCGGCGGGAGTTTCCAGACCACACCGATGCGGATAGGCCGTAGGTGGTGTCGTTGGCGAGCTGGATGGCCTCGGCATCGGAGCTTATAGGGTATACCGCCAGTACCGGTCCAAAAGTCTCGGTGGCATAGAGATCCATCTCTGGGGTCACACCAGTCAGCACGGTGGGCTCATAAAAGTATGGACCAAGGTCCGGCCGGGCCTTTCCTCCGTAGACCACGGTGGCGCCCTTGGACACGGCATCCTCCACGTGGGCTTTAACGGTATCGAGCTGGCGTTGCGAGGTCAGCGAGCCGATGGTGGCGGCATCGGAGAAGGCCGACCCGAGCACTTGCTGGTCCAGTGCGTTCTGAAGTTCTGCAAGGAACTCCTCAAAGACGCTCTCGTGAACATAGGCGCGCTCGGCGGACATGCACAGCTGCCCGGAGGAGGAGAATGCGGTGCGCACGGCACCTTGGGCGGTGGGCTTAAGGGGGGCGTCGTCAAGCACCAGCATCGGGTTCTTGCCGCCTAGCTCCAGCATCGTGGGGATGAGGCGCCCCGCTGCCTGGGTAGCAATGGACTTGCCGGCCTTGGTGGAACCGGTAAAGGAGAGGCCATCCACCAGCGGAACCAGGGCATCACCCACCTCCGCCCCGCGGCCGGGAACCAGCTGCCAGGCGGCCTCCGGAAGGCCCGCCTCAATGGCTAGGCGTCGCAGCAGAATTGCCGTCAACGTGGTCTGGGAGTCCGGCTTGTGTACCACGGCATTGCCGGCCGAGAGTGCTGCCAGGACGTCGCCCACGCCCAGAGACAGGGGATAGTTCCACGGAGAGATAAGCCCCACCACGCCCAGCGGGTAGTGCTGCGTGCGCGTTTTAGTCAGTACGGGAAGCGCGCCGGGGTGGCGGTCAGCGCCAAAGGCCTTGCGGATATTGACCGCGTAGAAGCGCGCGCAGTTATACAGATCCATCAGCTCGTCATAGGCATGGGAGCGGGACTTGCCGTTTTCTGCCTGAATGAGATCGAGAATGAGCTCCTCATTCTCGTAAACGAGGTCGTGCAGGCGCAGCAAGATGGCAGCGCGGTCACCTTGACCAACGCCGGCGCGCGCATAATTGACGGCCTTCTCGACGTCCCCGGCGGTGGCGACGGGGAAGCTAAAGAGCTCCTCACCGCTAAAAGGCGCGTGAGCCTGGTGCTGCTCACCCGTGCCGCAAACATCGCGGGCGGGATCCGTGTCTAAGAAATTGAGCACTCGCTGGGGCAGACGGGTCTGAGTGAAGGTCTTCATGCGGTCTATTGTCCCAAAAATATGCGATGGCGCTATAGATTTTTCGAGATTTGTCTCACAAACTAAATTAATCGTGGTTAGGATGACGCTATGCCAATCCTCGCGACCACTCCACAGGCCCAGGTACGCGCGGCCGTTGAGCCGCTCGTCAGATCTGGAGAAAGCCCAGCGCCCGTAGGCGTCATTGACCTCGACGCATTCGACTACAACGCTGCACAAATGCCGACCCGCTCCGGAGGACTGCCCATCCGCGTGGCCTCGAAATCAATACGCAGCGTGGCGGCACTTCGCCGCGCTCTCGAGCACGAGGGCTACCGTGGCATCCTCGCCTATTCCGTTCCGGAGGCTCTGCATCTGGTGGGAGAGGGCTTCCATGACATCGTGGTGGCCTACCCGAGTGTTAACCGTCAAGCCCTGCGCGAGCTCGCAGCGGATGACACCGCGCGCGAGGCTATCACCATCATGGTGGATAGTGCTGAGCTCTTAGACCTGCTTGAGGGCTCCCTGCGTGTGGCCATCGACATTGATTGCACCCTCCACTTGCCGGGCGCGGTTATCGGCCCGCGGCGCTCACCCGTGCGTACGCCGGAACAGGTCTCGGTGCTTGCGCGCGAGATTCTTCGGCGCGGGCACCGGCTTGTCGGTCTCATGGCCTATGAGGGGCAAGTGGCATCCGTTGCGGATGGCCTGCCGGGTCCGGTGGGAGCGGTCAAGCGCTGGCTGCGCACCAAGTCCATGTCCGACCTCGCTCCGCGACGCCGAGCCTGCGTGGAGGCCGCGCGGGAGGTGGCGGACATTGAATTCGTCAACGGCGGCGGCACGGGCAGCCTCCAGGAATCCGCGGCCGAGGGAACCTTGACCGAACTGGCCGCTGGCTCCGGTTTCTACACGCCGGCGATCTTCGATGACTTCACAGGCATCAACCACAAGGCGGCCGCGTTCTTCGTCTGCCAAGTATCCCGTGTGCCCGCGCCGGGCTGGGCGACGGTCAACTCCGGAGGCTGGATCGCCTCCGGGCCGCCCGCGAAGGATCGCGTTCCGGTTCCGGTGTGGCCGGCGGGCCTTAGCTACTCCAGCACGGAGGGTGCCGGTGAGGTGCAGACACCGCTGCATGGGGCCGATCTGAACGTCGAGGATCTGGTGTGGTTCCGCCACGCCAAGGCCGGCGAAATGACAGAAAACGTCGACCGCCTTTTGGCTGTTGGAAATGACGGCGTTGATGTATGGGACACCTATAGAGGACAAGGATGGACACTCCGATGACAACGTTTAGCAACTGGGCAGGATCGGTCACTACGAAGCCGCAGGAGTTTGTGCAGCCCTCCCGAATCGATGAGATTCCTGGCATCATCAGCCGCGCCCGCAGCGTGCGCGCGGTCGGTGCGGGCCACTCCTTCACTCCCATCGCAGCGGGGGAGGAGACCATGCTCAATCTCGATCACGTGAGTGGTCTGGTGAGCGTCGATAAGCAGCGCAAACGCGTCCGATTCCTGGCGGGCACTCGCTTGCGGGACGTGCCTAAGCTCCTGCGCCCCTTTGGTCTTGCCCTGGCCAATCAGGGGGATGTGGACCCGCAATCGCTAGCGGGCGCGATTTCCACCTCGACCCACGGCACCGGCATCAATTACACGGGCTTTGCGGGCACGGTCACTGGGCTGACGCTTATCGACGCCGACGGCAACACCCGCTCCTATTCCATCGACGAAGACCCAGAACTCCTTCGCCTCGTGGTCGTCAGCGTGGGCGCGCTCGGCGTGGTTGTCGAAGTCGAAATGCAGTGCGTGGATGCCTTTGACCTGCTGGCTGAGGAGTCCGGCATTGCCTTCGATGAGCTGATGGATAACTGGGAGGAGCTCTCTAGGGGCGTCGACCACTTCGAGTCCTACTGGTTCCCGCACACCGACCGCGCGATGGTCAAGGCCAACACGCGCCTCGAACCGAACGGGGAGCGCCGCTCACGTCTCAAGGCGCTTATCGACGACGAGCTCATCGGCAACGGCGCCTTCGCCGCCGCCCTGGCGCTGGGACGTCTTATTCCGGGGACGATTCCGACGCTCAACAAGTTCGCCACATCGGTCATCTCCAATAACCGCTACCGTTCCGCCGCCCACGACGTTTTCGTTAGTCCGCGCCGGGTTCGCTTTCATGAGATGGAGTACGCAGTGCCGCTTGCCGACGGCCCCGCCACCGTCCGCGAAATCCGCCGTTTCATCGACGAGCAGGATTGGCGCATCGGATTTCCGATGGAGCTGCGCACGACGGCCGCGGATGACGTTGCACTCTCGACGGCATCGGGCCGCGAATCGATGTACATTGCTTTCCACATTCCGCGTGCGCTCAACCCGCAGGATTACATGCCGAAGCTCGAGCCCATCTTGCGCGCAGCGGGCGGGCGCCCGCACTGGGGCAAGATGAACTCCCTGTCTCGGAGCGACTTTGCTCAACTTTATACAAGATTTGACGAGTTCTGCGAGCTGCGTGAAAAGATGGACCCTGATTGGAAGTTCGGCTCGCCCTACCTGCGAAAACTGTTCGGATAGGGACGTCGTCAAGCGTGGCACGACCCTGAGGACGGATTCGAAAGTATCTCTGATCTTTGGTAGCTTGTGGAAGTCTTAATTCCATAACACTGCTGAAGAAGGTGTCTCAAACGTCCTCTGAATCCCAGTCCCTCATTACGCCGACATTCGTGTTTGCGTGGTTGGTGAATTTCGCCCAATTTACGGTCTTCTATCTGCTTGTGACCATCATGGCGCTCTATGCCGTCGAGCAGTTCCAAGCTTCGGACACGGCGGGCGGGTTTGCCTCAAGTGCCTTCGTGGTGGGGGCGACGATTGCTCGCCTCTTTTCGGGCTACATCGTGGATGCTGTTGGGCGGAAGCGCTCGCTGGTTGTCTCCCTCATCGTGGTCACTGTGGCGATGGCGCTGTATTTCCCAGCTCAGTCTCTGCCACTGTTGTTCGCTGTCCGTATCTTGCATGGCTTCGGTTATGCGGTGGCCTCGACGGCTGTGATGGCCGTGGCGCAATCGGTGATTCCTGACCATCGCCGCGCTGAGGGAACCGGCTACTTCGCCTTGGGGACGACGCTGGCTACCGCTTTTGGCCCGGCGGCAGGTCTTGCGATTGTCCACAATGCTGGCTATAATACCGTGTTTCTGGTGGCGCTGACGCTGACGGTAGTGGCCATGGGCTTGGGGCTCGTCGTCAAGGCACCGGCGGAGGAGCGTCGCAGTGTGACCTTCTCCTTAGGGAATATTGTGCACCCGGCGGTGGCGCCGTTCGGCGTCTTCATCCTTTTGGTCGGTGTTGCTTATACGGGCATCATTACCTTCCTGAATGGCTATTCCGCTCACGCCGGTCTGGAGAAGGGCGCTAGCTATTTCTTCTTGGCTTATGCGGTTGTGAGTCTCATCCTGCGCTTTGTGCTGGGCAGGCTGCAGGATCGGCGCGGTGACAACATCATCATCTACTCCTCGCTCGTCTTCTTTATCGCTGGCTTGGCTGTCCTGGCTTCGGCTAGTGCCGATTGGCAGATTATTGTCGCGGGTGCTTTGGTGGGCATCGGATATGGATCTATCCTTCCGGCCGGTCAGGCAATCGCTGTGCGCCTAGTGCCGATGTATGAGATGGGCGCGGGGATCTCGACCTTCTTCTTGCTGCTGGACCTAGGCATCGGCTTCGGTCCGATTCTGCTGGGGCAGGTTATCTCCGCGACGGGATACTCCGCCATGTACTGGATGCTGGCGGCTTTGATGCTGGTTGCTTCTGTGGTCTACTTCATTCTTCATGGGCGCAAGGACGTTGCACGTGGTGACGTGCGCTACGAATAGATTCCACGTTGGTGGGATTTTTCGTTGGTTGGCGTCGAATGTCCTGGCTAACCCATGGTGGCTACCCCCGTTTATAGTAACGACTTGACGGGAATTTACCACAGGCTATAGCCATGTGTGGCGGTGGCCGCTAGGATTATGGTTAGAACACTTCTTCTAACACAGGTTTATCTCGGGGGAGATACCCATGACCACCACCGCTACACGCCCGCCTACCTTTTTCTTTTCCACCACCAACCCTAATAACCCACACGCCATAGCCCGCTCCAAAGCCCGCCGGGCCACCTATAAAACCTGGGTCGGGGCCATGCCCAGCCTGCACGCCGATATCAACACCACCGCACTATCCCTAGTCGCCGCCTGGTCACTGCCGGAAGGCCACATCAAATCCGGCCTGCGTGCTATCCACCGGCTAGAAAGTCTGCCGAAAGTCAAAGCCATACAAGACACCCACTGCCTGCTCGACATTGAATCCCTCATTGCTATCGATCAACCCATGTCAGCACTGACAGCCTTGACTGATGAAACCCTGGACTTTATCGACACTCTCCTGGCTGACTTCTTCACCCCTTCTAAGCCGAACCAAGCTTTTCCTACACGTAGTCAAATCAGGCGCAAAGTCCGCGATATTTGTAAAACCCTGGATGATTCCATCGCCTACCAAGATACCCGGCCTAAAGATACGTACCGGTTTTCTTCTAACGGCACCTCTGCCTGGCTGGAACTGCAGGTTGGGGAAGACACCGGCATTAAACTCGATGCCTTCATCCACCAGACCGCCGCCAAGGAAGACATCACTGTCGCTGAGGCAGTCATCAAACTGCTTTCCGGTGAGATAAAGCCACCAGCTGAGGTGGTGCTCCACACCTACCAGGCCTGCGATATTGAGGATGCACCGACCTTTATTGAAGGCTTCGGCTGGCGAGCTGAGCCCATGCCACATGACAAGATGCGGGATTTAACCGAAGAGATAAAAGAGGCCGATGGCTACCAGCCAGGAATCATCATGCGCAAACTTGTCGAAGGCCGCGACGGTACCTGCCGGGTCGGCGGCTGTGGCGAGCCTGCTTTTCTCAGCCAGTTGGATTACCGACACAACTGGGCCGAAGGCGGGCCAACCCACCCGAAGAACCTGGTTTTCGCCTGTCGATCATGGTGGTGATGGTGCACAGAATTATGAACGCAAGGGCCCACCAACTACCTGCTCGCGAAGACTGTTCTTGTCCACCGGGAACTGTCTTATTTCCGTCTTCCCGTAGGGGACTATTTTTACTTTGGCTCAAAATGCACCAAAGGTATTATCCTCAACCGCCAAAATGTTACTTCCAGGTAAGAAATAGTCCCTATTTATAGATAGCTCCTGGCGGTTAATCCTGTCATCCTGGCTCTCGTCGAGCTGCAACTCTCGCATAGCGTGGTTGCTAAGGAGGTGTGCCCAATTGGATTACAAGTACCTACACACTTGATCGGTGCTGCACGTTTCAGGGTCCGGGTGTGCGGCGTCCTGTCTGAGGTCCGCGATAGTGTCGCGCAGCACGGAGAGCTGCGCGATCTGCTGCTCGATCTCAGCGAGGCGCACGTCAAGCAGGTCGCGCACGTGCTCGCAGGGCGCCTGGCCGCCGTCGCGGATGTCGAGGATCTGGCGGATCTGGGCGAGGGTCAGCCCGGCGGCCTGGCCCCGGTGGATGAACCCGACCCGACCCACGGCATCCTCGGCGTAGTCCCGGTAGCCGGAGGCCAATCGCTCGGCCGGAGGGAGCAGCCCCGACTCCTCGTAGAACCGCAGGGTCTTGGTCGTGGTTCCGGTTGCTTCCGCAAGCTGTCCGATCCTCATGTTCGCCGATTCCCCTTCCAATGGCCACCACACTTGACCTTCCATTGTACTGGAAGGTTCACAATGGTTCCATAGGAACTTTTGAACCACAGGGAAGAGACATCTGGAATGACAAACGAAAAGTTCGATCTGGCGATTATTGGTTCCGGCGGCGGAGCGTTTGCGGCCGCGATCCGGGCCACCGGACTGGGCAAGCGCGTCGTGATGGTGGAGCGCGGCACCGTGGGCGGGACATGCGTGAACACGGGCTGCGTCCCGTCGAAGGCGCTCCTGGCTGCCGCGGAGGCCCGCCACGTGGCGTTGGATTCGGCCCGCTTCCCTGGGGTGGCGGCCTCGGCGGGCCCGGTGGACATGCCGGCCCTGATTCAGGGCAAGGCCGCGCTGGTTGAAAGCATGCGCACGGAGAAGTACGTCGATCTGGCCGCGGACTACGGGTGGACGATGATCTCGGGGGACGCGTCGTTCACCGGAACCCAGGACGCACCGCTGCTCCGGGTGATCTCCCCGGATGGTGCAGTGAGAACGATCGAGGCCGGGCACTACCTCGTGGCCACTGGCTCCGCACCCTACGTGCCGCCCGTTCCCGGACTGGCCGAGGCCGGGTACCTGACCTCGACGACGGCGATGGAACTGGACGAGGTGCCCGAATCAATGCTGATCCTGGGCGGAGGCTATGTTGCCCTGGAGATGGCACAGCTTTTCTCCCGGCTGGGCTCCCGGGTGACCATGCTGGTCCGTTCCCGGTTGGCCTCGCAGGAGGAACCGGAGGCATCCAAGGCGTTGGCGGGGGTGTTCGCCGACGAGGGGATCCGGGTGGTCCGGCGGGCCATGGCCGACTCCGTGGCCTCCGGCCCGGACGGGGTCTCGGTGACGGCAAACGTGGCCGGGGGCGAGGAGGTGTTCCGCGCTTCCCGCATCCTCGTGGCACTGGGCCGCCGCCCGGTGACCGAGGGACTGGACCTTGACGCCGTCGGGGTGAAGACCGGCGCATCCGGCGAGATCGTGGTCGATTCCCGCCTGGCCACGTCCAACCCGCGGGTTTGGGCCGCCGGGGACGCGACCGGCCATCGGGAGTTCGTTTACGTCGCAGCGGCCCACGGCGCCTTGGCCGTGGACAATGCGTTCACCGATGCCCTGGCCGAGGTCGACTACCGGCACCTGCCCCGGGTCACCTTCACCAGTCCCGCCATCGGGGCGGTCGGGATGACGGAAAAGGAAGCTGTCGCCGCCGGGATCAGCTGCGAGTGCCGGGTCCTCTCCCTGGAGTACGTGCCGCGAGCCGTGGTCAACCGCGACACCCGCGGCTTCATCAAGGTTGTCGCGGACCGCGACACCGGACGGATCCTGGGCCTCTCCGCGGTGGCCAAGGACGCCGGGGAAATCGCCGCCGCCGGCGTCTACATCCTCGAAGCGGGCATGACCACCGCGCAGGTCGCCGCCGCCTGGAGCCCCTACCTGACGATGGCCGAGGGCATCAGGATCGCCGCCAAGGCCTTCACCACCGACGTCTCCGAGCTCTCCTGCTGCGCCTGAGCTCCAAGCCCCCACTACCGAAGCAAAGGAATGCCCTGACCGCCACCGACCAGGCCCTCACCTATCTGTTGTCCCCGAGCACCACCGCACCGACCACGGTACCGCCTGAGTCCCCATCCCCATTCCTGGAAGGAACCACCAGACACTATGACATACCCGAGATCCCGCCGTTCTCTGTCCGTTCCCCGGCCCAGGCACCTCGCCTCCGCCCTGTTTCTGGCAGCGGTCATGGCACTGACAACCGCCTGCGCCAGCTCACCGAGCGGCCCGTCGGCCGCGCCAGGCGGTTCGTCGCCCGACGCGGCCGGTGCCGTTGCTGTTACGGTCTCCGACATTGACGGCACTACCCGGACCATCCCGGACGGTAAGCCCGCAGCACTGTTCTTCTTCTCTGCCGGATGCGGTGAGTGTGTGGAAGGGGCCGATTCCCTGAACAAGGCCTCCACGGCCCTGGGAAGCTCGGCCGACTACCTCCTGGTGGACGTGGACCCCCGAGAACCGAAGGAGACCATCAACGGATTCCGCGATTACATCAAGGCCCTGGGCCTGGCCCCCGGAAAGTAGACACGTCGGGG
>NZ_KV805069.1:0-543 GCF_001811515.1 Corynebacterium sp. HMSC076G08
GTTGATGCAACGCTCAGACAGGTTGGAAGAACCAGCCCAATCGGCGGAACCATCCGGCGTACCTGGCTTATCCACCTTGCCCGGCTTGGAGTTCGGGTCATTCGGATCGGTCGGCTTACCGTCGTTCTTGGAACCAGTGACCTCATCACCATCATTGGTGCCGTCACCATCGGTATCAGCCTTAGTCGGATCCGTCGGAGCACCCTTCTCACCCGGCTTAACCTTGTTGCCATCCTTATCGAACGGGTTCTTGGAACCAGTAACCTCGTCACCATCCTTGATGCCATCACCATCGGTGTCAGCATTGTTCGGATCGGTGCCAAGCTCCTTCTCCTGATCGTCAGTCAGACCATCATTATCGGAGTCCTTGCCCTTGCCATCCTCACCCGGCTTGTTCGGATCAATCGGCCAGGACGGACCAGGAACGATCGGCTTAGACGGCTTGTTTGGCTTGGAGTTCGGGTCATTCGGATCGGTCGGCTTACCGTCGTTCTTGGAACCAGTGACCTCATCACCATCATTGGTGCCGTCACCATCGGTATC
>NZ_KV805070.1:0-258 GCF_001811515.1 Corynebacterium sp. HMSC076G08
CCATCCGCAGGGCCCGTTCAACCAGGTGTGTGTCCTGAACGCTATCCATAGCCCAGCCCAGCACTCTGCGGGAATGACCGTCGCGGACCGCGCACAAGTACAACCAGCCCTCACCGGTGCGCAAGTAGGTAATATCCGACATCCACACCCGGTTGAGCTCACCAGTATCAAACATGCGCTTGACCAGGTCAGGAAGACTCGACTTACGCTTGGCTTGGATTGTAGTCACTGGGACAAAGGCACGCGGTGAAATCCCTT
>NZ_KV805071.1:0-545 GCF_001811515.1 Corynebacterium sp. HMSC076G08
TAAGAAACCGCCGACACCAAACAACAAACCATAATTCAATACACAAAGCCCGCCACCAAGAGCTATGACTCAACGGTCACGGGCTTTTTTGGTGTTTTAGTCGCCGCGTCGGGGCAGTGGATGTTATCGAAGCATTATCCGAACCCCCGTTGATTCACGCCACAAAAGTACAGACCCGAAAATGCAGACCTGCAGGGCGGAATCAAGCCGTGGATGCGCCACGCTTGAATAGGGACCGGGGTCAAGCCAGCAGTTAGCGCCAATGGTGATGGGGCGCCCGCGTTCCCAGCCTTCGGCACGCTGCTGCACGTTTTCCACGAGCTGTTCGACACCACACAACACTAAACCTCCAGCCGGAAAGATTGTACGACGATCCCCATTCCATCTTCCTCCTCCGGCGCGTGCCCGTCTGCCGCCAACTCAGCGGTGCTAAGGTGGCCCTATGCGTGTGGATAGCAAACGGTTGGTCATCGCCGTTTTCGCTGTTAGTACTGCCCTCCTTAACCTCGGTGGGACCTGACCCCTGTTTGGTAGACACCTGATAT
>NZ_KV805072.1:0-234 GCF_001811515.1 Corynebacterium sp. HMSC076G08
AAACTGGGGCCAGGACGCACTCGCCAAAGCACAAACCCTAGCCAACAAGGAAACACAAGCCACCAGCGGCCACGAAGACGGCCGACCAGCAACCTACGACAGCGCCATCGACACTGCCTACAACCACTCTATGGGAATACGCAAAGGTCACATACGCTAAACCCCAACCCCCACCAACACAATCTGTCGTTTAACTCGACACGCCGGAAAACAACACGTTTTGTCGTTTAGGCC
>NZ_KV805073.1:0-526 GCF_001811515.1 Corynebacterium sp. HMSC076G08
AACCAATCCAGCAAGAATCATCTCCTACCGTCAGTCCCACCGTAGACGGTCTATCCGCCCAGTCAAGCAACGCCTGGGGTATCCCCGACACACTGTGGATCAACAAAAGCGGAGTGGTGCGCATCCTGGGCTATGGATTCTATGTAGGACTCCGGTTTAAAAACCGGCTCATATACAGCCACGTTACCGATGACACCGCTGAGTTCTTCACTGATCATGATGGTGAAGCACTGTTTTCATTCCCACTGCCCATCAAGCTACTTGAGCGTCCAGCCGGCGGACAGATCAACATCGGGCATGTCGAAGGAATGTGGCACCGCCGGCCACCAGAGATCAAACCAATCCTGTCGCGTCCGCGCCCGTCGAGACGAAAGAAACCATAACCGGTAAGACGAGCTAGAGACTGTCCAAAAACACCAAAGACTCCCTGCCCAAAAAGCAGGGAGACTCCACGTCCAAAAAGTCATTGGACTCCTAGCCCAAAAAGTTACTGGACTCCGTGTCCAAAAAGTCCATGGACATAACA
>NZ_KV805074.1:0-226 GCF_001811515.1 Corynebacterium sp. HMSC076G08
GGACCCGTACTGTGAAGCCTACTGGAAACCTCGTCGCCGACACCATCTGCCGTACCGCGGAAATCGGACTTGCTATCACCGGTGCCGCTGATGCCGGACCGCTGACCATCATTGAGACCACGCCAGTAGCCGTTATCGGCGCGTGCCCGGACTGCGGCCAGCCAGGCAAGCTGCGCGACCACATCACCCGTCGACTCGTCGATCTTCCCGTCGTCGGATTCCCCAC
>NZ_KV805075.1:0-1302 GCF_001811515.1 Corynebacterium sp. HMSC076G08
CGAAGTCTGATGCTGAGACTTATGATCCGAAGGGCCAGGATCAGACTGTAAAGGTTGGTGAGACTCCGAAGGCTGAGGATTCGATTAAGAATCCTGGTGAGTTGCCGGAGAACACCAAGTTTGAGTTCAAGGATCCGGTTGATACTAAGACTGAGGGTGAGAAGGATGCCATTGTTGTGGTGACTTACCCGGATGGTTCGACTGATGAGGTTCCGGTGAAGATCACCGTCAAGGACGATTCCACTGTTGTTCCTCCAGAGGACGATGACCAGAAGGATACTGATGGTGATGGTCTGACCGACAAGGAAGAAGAGGAGCTCGGCACCGATCCGAATAAGGCTGATACCGATGGTGACGGTATCAATGACGGTGACGAGGTCACCGGCGACGGTAACAAGTTCGACGGTAAGCCAACCGATCCGAAGAACCCCGATACCGATGGTGACGGCGTCAACGATGGTGATGAAGTCAACCGGACTGACGAGGATGGCAACCCGGCTCCGACGGACCCGAATAACCCTGACACCGATGGTGATGGCATTAACGATGGGGACGAGAAGAAGGACGGTACGGATCCGACTTCCAAGGATTCCGATGGCGATGGCCTGACGGATGATAAGGAGAAGGAGCTTGGCACCGACCCGAATAACCCTGATACCGATGATGACGGTATCAACGACGGTGACGAGGTCACCGGCGACGGTAACAAGTTCGACGGTAAGCCAACCGATCCGAAGAACCCCGACACTGATGGTGATGGAGTCAACGATGGTTCCGAGGTGAATAACAAGGACAAGGATGGCGAGCCTGCGCCGACTGATCCGAATGACCCGAACTCCAAGCCGGGTGACAATGACCAGAAGGATACTGATGGTGATGGTCTGACTGACGAGCAGGAGAAGGAGCTTGGCACCGATCCGAACAAGGCTGACACTGATGGTGACGGTATCAACGACGGTGATGAGGTAGACGGCTCCAAGAACCCGTTCGATAAGGATGGCAACAAGGTTAAGCCGGGTGAAAAGGGCGCTCCTACTGACCCGACTAACCCTGATACCGATGGTGATGGCGTCAACGATGGTGATGAAGTCAACCGGACAGACAAGGATGGCAACCCGGCTCCGACGGACCCGAATAACCCTGACACCGATGGTGATGGCATTAACGATGGGGACGAGAAGAAGGACGGTACGGATCCGACTTCCAAGGATTCCGATGGCGATGGCCTGACGGATGATAAGGAGAAGGAGCTTGGCACCGACCCGAATAAGGCTGACACTGATGGTGACGGTATCAACGACG
>NZ_KV805076.1:0-924 GCF_001811515.1 Corynebacterium sp. HMSC076G08
ACGACACTGCTACCAAATAGCCGGTCGCAACAATCTAAAACGCGGACCAGCGGGTAATCGGCTATCTGCTCGGAATGTGCAGAAGTCCTGGCGTTCAACGGACAGGATTTGGGCGGGCTGAACAGGAGTCCGCTAGTAGGGCGAGACGGACTCGTTCCAAGGCGCGGATTCAGCGAGGATGAGTTCCTTGATACACCCAAAAGTGTGCAACGTTCCCCGTGATAGTTGGACGCGAAGTGCTTTCCCAACTTCGCCCTCCTCGATAGTGTGCCACGAGAAGTCGGTTCGGATAAGCTCACGATTCTTGCGTTCGACAATGTGGAGCCCATGGTCGAGGATTATGGTTTCGGCATCGGTACGAATGAACCACACCCGGTCCCCCACGCTGCGGCGCTTGAGGCCGGTCAGGCTCCGATAGTCCTCCCGCAAACGCGTGACGGACTCAACGACACCAAACCGATGCTCGAAGCCTTCGGCATCGGCAATCACGAGCGGTCGTCCTGGTCCAACGGGCCGGAGGGCTGACACCGTCCACGCCACCGGCGGGCCACGCTGCCCGTCCTTGGATATCGGTCTCACCACCGCCACAGACTCCGCCTGTCGGCTCTGCTCCACATTGCGAGGGGCCGCAGTCGTAGGGGCTAGTGTCACGCGGTGTGTGGGCGTAACGACGAGCCAGAGGCCCTCGGTGACGAGATTGGCGTCGAGAGGCACAAGCGGGGGATGCACAGCCGCCATCGCCTCCAGCCGCGCGCTGAGTTCGTCGTCAGGCACGCCCCAGCCGTAGCCCTCCGCCGCCAACATGCCAAACAGGGTTCCCAGGGGAAGGTCCGGTTGGCCTTCCCACGCGGCGCGCAGTGCGGCGAGGGTGCGGTCAATGCGGGTTGGGTGGCTTAAGGGACATTTCGTGTGGATAAACCGATA
>NZ_KV805077.1:0-306 GCF_001811515.1 Corynebacterium sp. HMSC076G08
GCCTGATACCCCGGTTCAACGCTGCATTGTCCACGTCAAACGCAACATTCAACGCGCCACAGGCCTGCACCCCACCTCGCCGATGGGCAAAGCACTGCGACGGCTTTCCTTCGAACTGCTAGCCGTTACCAACCTAGATGAAGCAGCCGAATGGACTGCCAAGCTACACCAATTCGGCACTGTATTTAGCACCCAGCTCAAAGCCAGAACTTACGTCAAAGACGTCCCTTTCGAGCAGATTCCTAAATCCAAACGTGGCAACAAAAAATGGTGGTACACCCACGATGTTCACCGCGGAATCTACCT
>NZ_KV805078.1:0-7247 GCF_001811515.1 Corynebacterium sp. HMSC076G08
AAATAGGGTGTCCACTAAACGAGGGTAACCTCAGCAGGGGCAGTGGGGTAGGTGTAGTTGAATCGGGTTTGGCTGTAGGCCTGCATTATGGAAGCGCCTCCTATCCATCTTCACACTCCTTCCACCTGAAGTGTTTGAAGTGGAAATCTTCAATTATGGTAGCCTTACCTAAACTAGGTATAATCTTTATACTTTCCGAAGGGAGTCTCTGCCGCTGCAAACACCAGCCCTGAACGGGATTCGGTCTCAACCAACGGTGGTACCGCTGGGGCATCGGCCAGCACCAGCTGAATCCGCAGGGGCGAACCACTAATTTCCATGGTGCAGACGGCAGCGTCCGATTGCAACTTTGGTGCAGATGTATCGCAGCGCCATTCGCTTCAACGGCCTGGAGGCCGCAAATGAATCGGATGTGCTGCGTATCTACCGCTAGAAACCGCAGCACATTGGAGACCAGCCGCCAAAATGGGCGAGGTTTAGAAGATGAGAAGCGAGGGCCGAGACGAATGTTAGTCCGAAGTTGAAGGTGGCTGCGAGGTTGAAATCCATCCGGAAATATCGCGAAGTTCTGGGAATTTCCCTTCCCATCGCTGGAGTACAACTCGCCGGAGTTGCATTGACCACCACGGACGTATTGATGCTGCAGTCCGTGGGCGTACTGGCGATAGCCGGCGGCGGCCTAGCGATGCAGCTTTACAACCAGATCCGCACGATGTGCGTGGGCATGGTGACGGCCGGGGCAAATCTTGTGGCTGAAGCAGCAGCAAAAATGGAAAAAGAGAAAACCTCTTGTCAAAATTGCGAGGCGGGAGCAGAACAGATCCGGCGGGCTGTGCGCTCCTCCTTCGCGGTGGCCACTGGCACTGCAATTCTCGGCGCGTTACTGGTCATCGCCCTAGGCGGATTGGTCCTTGTTCTGCCCATCGACAAGCACGTTGCCCAACTCACCTTCGCCATGACCCTTGCGCTCGCACCCGGGTTAGTCCCGATGATGTGGCTCAACGTCCTGCGCCAATTCGCCGTGGGCATGCGAAAACCCGGCTCCCTGTTAACCATCACGCTGATATCGATATTTATAAATATCGCATTGAACTGGTTATTTATGACATGGGCAGCCTCGGATCACTGGAAGGTAGCGGGCATCGGGCTTTCTACAACTGTCATCCAACTGCTTACCTTCCTGGCCTTCCGGATTGTGGTACTGCGCATTCCCGAGCTACAGCCCTATTTCCACATCCTTCCGTGTAAAGGAGATGGGGAGACTATCTGCCGCCTCGTCCGCCTCGGGGTACCAGTCAGTCTGACCTATGGCTCGGAGGCTGCAATAACAACCATCGCCGGTTTAGTGATGGGGACCTTTAGCCCACAGATGCTAGCGGCGCACAATATTGTGAACCAACTGGCGTACATCGTTTACCAAGTGTGCATCGGCTTTTCTCACGGCGGCTCGGTGCTGATCACAAGGGCTCGGGCCGAGAGTGCCGACTCAGTGCGCGAGATTACCCGACGCATATTGTTCGTCGTGGTCACGTATCTGGGAATAATGGGCGCGCTGTGGCTTCTGTTGGGCAGGTGGGTACTGCATCCTTTCTTAAAAGAGGCAGATCCCACCACCTTTCACATTGCCGTCCTGCTCCTATGTCTCGCGGTACTGCAACAGTTCGCCAAAGGAATCCAAAACGTGGCAGTGGGCCTACTGAGAGGCCTGAAAGACACCACCTCAGGGCTACGCTGCACCCTCGTCGGGTACTGGCTGGTTGGCGTCCCCGGGATTCTGATATTTGGAAAGCTCCTCGGATGGGAAGGATATGGCGTCTGGTTAGGACTCATCATGGGTTTCGCAACCACGGCGGTACTGCTGCTACGCACATATTCCCGCCGACTGAATGAACTGACTTAACGGGAATGTTAGGGGGTAAAAGTTTCATCACCCATTGTAGATAAACAAAGGTATGGCTAACCTAATAGATCCACTTGGAAGAAAGGATTGCCTTGTCCCTCACGACAACTAGGGCTCGCGGTTTTAAAACCCCACGCGCCCCTCACCACCGAATGGCCCGCGTAGTCGCCTCAGCCGTCACCGCCACTGCCCTCCTTATGACCGCTGCCTGCAGCACTAACGATGAACAACAGACCGCAGATGACGGAGAAAAGCAACAGATCACCGACATTCTCGGGCGCGAAGTCGAGGTCCCGAAGAACGTCGATCGGGTCCTCATGGGCGGGCAACGGATGCTTTACACGACATCCATCCTCAACAAAGAAAACCCGCTCCAGGGCATCGTTGCCTGGCCAGATGACCTGGAGCAGAACGACCCTGGCACGTACAAGAAGTACGAACAGAAATTCTCAGAGATCGAAGATATTGAGCAAACTGGTGAAGTTTACGACGGCTCGATGTCCGTTGAGCAAGCTTTGAATTCCCGTCCAGATGTCTTCATTGTCTCCGCAAGCAGCTTCGAAGCCGCCCAGGATGCTGGCATCGTAGACGGTCTAGAAAAGGCCGGAATCCCCACGGTTACCGTCGATTACTTTACCGACCCGGTGAAGAACACCGCACCGAGCGTGCGCTTGCTCGGCAAGGTACTCGGCCACGAGAAGGAAGCGGAAGAGTATGCCGAGTTCTATGAGTCCAAGGTGAACATGGTTCAGGAGCGCCTAGAAAAAGCCAAGGCCACCCCCACACCGACCTTCCTCTGGCGAGCTCCCGGCTACTTCGACTGCTGCTCTACCTTCGCTAAGTCCAACCTAGCCCAAATTGTTAACGCAGCGGGTGGCGAAAACGTGGGCGACGATATGATCGACGCCAAGCAGGGGCAAGTCTCTCCCGAGGCGCTAGCTGAAAAAGACCCAGACGTCATCATCGCCACCGGCGCAGACTGGACCGGCGCCAAGCAGCAGCCAAAGAAGAATGGCTTTGTACCCCTGGGCTACGACGAGTCCACCGAACAGGCAGCCAAAGACTTCCAACGCGTTGTTGACGGGCAACCTGTCCTTAAGGAAATGCGGGCGGTCAAGAACAAGCGGGCCTACGCTGCGTGGCATCACTTCTACGACTCCCCATACAACTACCTAGCCATCGAGTGGTTTGCCAAAGCCATGCACCCCGACCTGTTTTCCGATGTCGACCCGCAGGCCGATTTGGAAGAACTACATGAAAAATTCCTCCCTGTGGAGGCTAGCGGCACCTTCTGGACTGGTTTGCCATGAGCCACGGAGCACGAGCGCAATCAATTGCCACCGGAAGCGAGGTGGACGACCAAAACTCTACCCCGCAACGGCAACGCCCCCGGTCAAACTGGTACCGAACAGCTAGCAGGCGAAAGGTAGCGATCATCGCAGGGCTTACGGCCCTGCTATGCGTCACCATTGCCATAGATTTCCTCATCGGCAGCAGTTTGAACGCAAATGAGGCGCTCTACGTGCTCTTTCACCCCAGCGATTCCCGCCCAATTGACTGGCAGATCATCTTTGATATACGTCTGCCTATGACCGTCACAGCGGTGCTCATCGGTGGCACCCTCGCTGCTGCCGGCGCAGAGATGCAAACCATCTTGGATAACCCCTTGGCAGAGCCCTATACGCTGGGCATTTCCGCCGCTGCGAGCTTTGGCGCAGCCTTTGCCACCGTCTCAGGATTCACCGCGGCGGGAATCGGGGCAGCGCTGGGAATGGCGGGCAGTGCTTGGGTCTTCGCCCTCGCGGCCTGTGCGGTGATCGTCCTATTCTCTCGGTCAAAGAGCTCTGGTACCGAGGGAATGATTCTGCTGGGCATAGCCATCGTGTTCCTCTTCGATGCTCTACTAGCGCTAATGCAGTACCTCGCCTCGCAGACCCAATTAGAGCAGGTGGTTTTCTGGACCTTGGGCAGCCTTACGCGCGCTACGTGGCCTCAGATCGGCCTTCTCGCGGTCATCTCACTAATCGGAATTGCTTACTTCTACCGCAATGCGTGGACGCTGACCGCGTTTCGAATGGGCGACGACCGCGCTAGGTCCATGGGTATCAATATCCCAAAGCTGCGCACGTACACGCTGGTGGGAGTCTCCCTTATGGCGGCAACTGCCGTTTCGATGGCCGGGACAATTGGTTTCATCGGACTCGTCGGCCCACATATCGCCAGGATGCTCGTTGGTGAGGACCAACGCTTCTTCCTCACCACGTCCATCATCTCAGGTGCGCTTTTGCTGACCTCAGCCTCAGTGGTATCCAAGCTGATCCAGCCTGGGGCGATTCTGCCTGTCGGCATCATCACCGCGATTGTGGGCGTTCCCGTGTTCGTCGTCCTCATTGTTTTGCGACGCCGCCCCCGAACTGTCTCCTCAACCTAATGATCGCCTCTCCCAGTACTTCCTGCCCCAGAAAGGACCCCCTCGTGGAACAACCGCCCACGGTTCCGCCAGAACCCACACTCCGGGTAGATAACCTGTGCTTTTCCCATGGAGACGAACAGATACTGAATGACGTATGTCTCCCAAAGATCGAAGCTGGAACCGTCACCGCCCTCGTCGGCCCTAATGGCGCTGGTAAGTCGACTTTGCTGCGCTGCATGGCTAACCTATGCCGATTCAGCGGCGACGTCACTGGGCCCGAGGCAGTATATTTGCCACAGGATCCCCCGCCGGAAAGCACCCTTACCGTATTCGAATCGGTACTTCTGGCACTCCAGCATTCCCGGACGGGATTCAGCGGACTACGGGTAGCCACATCCACACAGGACCGAGTCAGCTCGGTCCTCACGCGGCTGGGGCTAGAAGACCTAGAATCCCGAACAATGTCCCAGCTCTCCGGCGGCCAGCGTCAATTAGTAAGCTTCGCCCAGGCCATCGTATGCCGGCCGCAGGCATTACTACTGGACGAGCCAACCAGCGCTCTTGACCTAAGAAATCAGCTCATCCTCATGGAGCATATTCGCGCCTATGCAGCTGAAGCACCCGCGGCGGTCGTGGTTTCGATGCACGATCTTTCACAAGCAGCGCGCTTCGCTCACCGCATTGCGGTACTCCACGCGGGCACTGTATACGCACACGGAGCAGCTAAGGACGTGTTAACCGCAAAAATGTTGCGTGAAGTCTACCGCGTAGATGGAAAAGTCACCCTTACTGATGACGGTTCTGCAGCAATCACCACATCCAGAGCCATATAAGGGGCTTGAAGTGCCCCGAGTTTTGTTCCTAGGCATGTTCCTTGATTTCTATTATTCCCTGTTGCGGGTTCTTCTTCCACAATTCGGTTTCCACCTCGGCTGGGGTTCGATATCCCAGGCTTTGGTGGAGCCTTACCTCGTTCCACCATGACACCCACTCGAACGTCGCGATTTCTACCTCGACAACATCATTCCACCTGCGAGTATGGATGAGCTCATTCTTGTAAGAGCCGTTAACGTTTTCAGCTAGAGCATTGTCATTTCAGTCACCGACGGTCCCAGTGGAAGCGGCAATCCCGTGCTGGGCGAGACGCTGGTTGTAGACAACGCTGACGTACTATAAGCCGTGATCCGAATGGTGAATAAGGCCTGTTGTTTCCTTCGCGCTCACAATCGCTTGGTTGAGTGCTTGCAGCGGTAATACCTCGGTGCGCATCGAGTCCGATAATGCCCATCCGACGATCCGCCGGGAGTAAACGTCAGTGACAAACGCGGTGTACACAAAACCCTTCTTCGTACGCACGTAGGTAATGTCGGCCACCCACAGCTTGTTTAAGGCCTTGGGCTTTGAACTCACGCTCGACCAAATCCGGGCGCAGATCCGGCCTGTTGAGGTGTACGGGTTGTGATTGGTGATCCGCCTGTGCCTGTGCCAGAAACACCAGCTAGGCGCATCAGCCGGGCGGTTTGCTCACGACCGATGTCGATTCCGTCACGGTCAAGCGCATGCCACATTGTCCGCACGCCGTAGACACCGTAATTATCCCGATGAATGGCACCAATGCGTTCAATCAGCACAGCGTCACGAAGGCGACGAGCACTTAAGCCCACGGGCTTTGGACTGGCGATAACCACGCGAGGTGATAAACCCACCAGCCCGGTTAATCTTCAACTCCGGTGCAGATGAACTCGACAGAGAAATGATTCCGGTATTTATCGATGAACCGGATCATTTCTTAACGTTTGGGGCCTGGTCGTGAGGCGAAAAAGCTGACGCAGCCTTCAGCAACTCGTTGGTATCTCGAAGCTCTTGATTTTCGCGGCGTAGCCTGGCATTTTCGGTAGCCAAATCTTCAGGAACAGGTTCTGGGATGTTTCCCGCACGACGAGCAGGCTTAAGTCCATAGACGAGCCGTGTGCCATGAAACCCCCAACTTTGAAGCTACTGCCTAGCACGCGGGATGCATCGACATGCTTTCCGCCAAGATGCGGTCCTCCACGAGACGGACCACACGGTCCTTTGCATCCTGGTCAAATTTTCTTGGCATGTTCCAGATTTTCCCATCTACTCAAACGGAACAAAACCTGGGACACTTCAGGGTAGCAGTGCTTAAGTTTCTTTCTAGTGGTTCGGTGGTGTTGATAGTTAGTCGATAGCGCGGTCCAGCATTCTCGTCCTGGGGAAGGGTGCGGAAGTTGGTCTTGGTGCTTTCTGCGGTGAGATATGTGCCTACGGTATGGGCGAGGTGAACGTCAACGAGGTTTGAGTCGTCGAGTTGTTCCAGCATGGTCTCTAGCAGCCGCTGGCGCGTATCAGGGCGTTTAGCGCTCACGCGGTAGCGATGGGAGGTTAAGCCTTTGGCGTTCATGCTGTCAGCATCGAGTGGGGCAGCAGACTGTGCGAGGTGTTCTAGTTCGTCTTTATCCCAGCCGGGGTAGGCGGCAGTAGAGTCTAGGAATCGGCTCCAGGTGCGGGCGTCATGCAGGTTGCTTTCTTGCGCTGTGGCGGCAGTGGGGTTGCCCGCAAATCGTGGACACGTAGTGGGGCTACCTAGTGTTTAGGCAGCTATTTCTTTTCTACTGGTGGTTAGACCAATGTGGTTTTCGAAGTCGACGGGACTGACCATTCCTAGTGCAGAGTGCCGGCGCCGACGGTTGTAAACGACTTCCATCCAGTAGGCAACAGCCTTGCGCGCAGCATCGCGGGTAGGCCAACGCTTACGGTCGTAGAACTCGGTTTTAAGCGTCGACCAGAACGACTCAGCCATCGCGTTATCGAAGCACACACCAGTACGCCCCACAGACTGGGCAATGCCTAGTTTATGGCAGACTTCCCAGAGCTTCTCGCTGGTAAATTGCGTTCCACGGTCAGCGTGAAACA